>NZ_JBEOZN010000105.1:0-35091 GCF_040298085.1 Streptosporangium sp. NPDC001681
TCTGTTAACACAATGTTTCTAATTTGTACTATTACCACTGCTGGTTTTTTAACCACCGCGCCCGCGGCCCGAGGATTGCTCGGGCGGCGGGCAGGGTGGTCACGCGACGCCTTCACTGTCGAAGGCTAGAGTCGCGGCGACCAATCGTCGGCTTCCAGGAGTTGCTTGACGCGGCTGATGAATCCCGCCGCGTAGGCGCCGCTGCTCGACGTGCAGGTCGAGCCGCTGCTGGTCGCCGAGATCGTGGTCGACCAGGCGTACGACCGGGGCCGATACCGCCATCCCGTCCGCGCCCTGCGCATCCGGGCCGACCTCGGTCCCGACGACGTGGAACGGTGACGGCCGTAGGCGGGGCCCCGGGTGAGTCCACCGGTCCCGGCGAACAGGTCGAGCACAGGAAACGGCCCCCGAGGGAGGTCCCCCCGGGGGCCGGACTCGCCTTGCGCCCTGCTCAGGCCGCCTGGATCCTGTTCGCCGTCGTGTCGGCCGACCCCTCCGAGGCCAGGGGCGCGAGTGTCCTGCCCGCCTACCTCGAGGTGTTCCTGGTGCCCGGGGTGCTTGTGCTCGCCCTCGTCCGTTCCTTCGACCGAACCGCCCGCGCCTGGGCCGGGGGTCTGGCGATCGGCACCCTGCTGGGTGCGCTCGCCGTCGCCGTGGTGACGCTCGCGGTCACGGCCTGACCGGCCGGTACCGCACACTCAGCTCGGCCGTGGGGTCGCCGACGCCGACCCGGTGGAGGTAGTGCGGCCGGCCACCGGGGAGGTCCAGCAGCCGGATGCCCTCGCCGAGCAGCACGGGCGCGATGTGCAGGTTGATCTCGTCGAGCAGCCCGCGTTCGAGAAGCTGGCCACCGATCGTCGGCGAATGCACCTCGACGTTCCTGCCGCCGGCCGCGGCCAGCGCGATCCGTACCGCCTCGGCCACGTCACAGTCCAGGAATGTGACGCCGTCGGCGGGCTTGGCGTCCTCCGGATGGTGGGTGAGCACAAAGATGGGTCCGGTCCAGGCGCCGCCGTAGACGATGCGGGGATCCGGGAAGTGGTCCCAGCCGCGCCGGCCGCCCAGGATCGCGCCGGTGGTCGCGACGTACTCCTCGATCAGGCCCGGCTGGGGCGAGATGCCGGTCATCATCCAGTCCATCTCGTGGTTCGGCCCGGCCACGAACCCGTCCAGGGACATGGTGAAGTGCCAGAGCACCTTGCCGTTCGCGGTCTGCGGTTCGATGTCGTTCACTGCTGTCTCCTCTGCCGGCTGATTGCCTCGTGCGGTATTGAGACGGCATCCACCGCGGAATCTCATCGGTCCAGGGTGGGTGGGAGGTTGAACGACGGGAACAGGGCCGGCTCGTGGAACGCGACGATCTCGGTTATCCGGCCGTCGCGGACCCGCAGCACGCCGATGCCGAACGGCTCGTACGCGTGCCCGCCCGGCGGACACCGGTACGTCGCCGCGGCCAACTGGCCGTTGGCGCTCGCCGGCAGCATGCGCAGTGTTCCGATGTAGTCGGGTGAGCCGGCGTCCCAGCTCGCCGACAGCGCTGCCAGCACGCCGTCGCGGTCGGCGAACCACTCCGGGTACGGCGGCATCGTCGCCCGCACGTCCCGCGCCAGCAGCTCGGCGACCTCGGTCAGGTCGCCGCGCTCCACCGCGGACATGTAGCGGCGCAGGATCCTGCGGTCCTCGTCGGTGGGCGGGGCTGACGGGGCCCAGTCCGACCGGCCGGGCGGCAGGTGGGTGCGCAGGGTGGCTCTGGCCCGTTGCAGTGCGCTGTTGACCGAGGCGACACTGCCGTCGAGGGCCTCGGCCGTCTGGCGGACCGGCCAGCCCAGCACGTCGCACAGGGTCGTCGCGGCGCGCTGCCTCGGCGGCAGGTGCTGGATGGCGGCCAGGAACGCCAGCTCCAGCGTCTCCTTCGCGACCACCGCGGCCTCCGGGTCGTCGGCGCTCGGTGCCACCGGCTCCCACAGGTGGCCGGGGAACGGCTGCAACCACGGGCCGGCCGGCGAATCGGCCTGGTCGGGCAGCGTCCGGCGGCTCCGGCCGTCGAGGAAGTCCAGGCAGGCGTTGGTGGCGATCTGGTACAACCAGGCGCGCAGTGAGGAACGGCCCTCGAAGCCGTCCCGGCCGCGCCACGCCCGCAGGAACACCTCCTGGACCAGGTCCTCCGCCTCGTCGAACGACCCGAGCATCCGATAGCAGTGCACCCGCAGCTCGCCCCGGTGCCGCTCGGCACGTTCGGCGAAGTCGGTCACCGGGCGGCCGTCCGGGCGTACCGCAGCTGGTGGGTCAGCTCGCCGCCCATCGGGGCGTCCCGGGTGACGCCGTCCGCCGACCAGCCGGCCTTCTCGTAGAACCGGCGGGCCCGCTCGTTGCCCTCCAGCACCCACAGCACCGCGCGCGGGCCCAGGTGCGGCAGCGCGTCGTCCATCAGCGCCCGGCCCACGCCGGTTCCCACGTGCCCGGCTGGCGCTCGCCCGCTGAGCTGACCTCCGTATAGGCCGTCGCCCCAGACCGTCAGCTGGACGGGCGAGTCGGCGTGACCGCAGCCGCCCTTCTTCATCCATGCCTCGTAGTCGCCACGAACCCACCGCCCAGCCATCGGCCATCACCAAACGGACGACAGGGTACGAGGCAGTCAGACCAAGATCAATTCCTGGATCCTTTCGCCGAGCCGCCGGGGACGGTTCATCGGGTCGCTCCCGTCCCGAGCGCGGCGAGGGTGGCGGCGAAGCGGGACGAGGGCGCCTGGGCCGCCACCGCCGCGGCGTCGCCGGCGGTGTCGACGTCCCGCAGGAGGGGCAGCATCCCCACCGACAGGCCCGTCGTACGCAGCCGTGACAGCTGGGCGGCGCCGGTCGTGGGCTGCGACATCGGCACGCCAAGCAGGAGCGCGGGGTCGGGCTGGCGCAGGCCGAGCAGCCAGAACCCGCCGTCGGCGGCGGGGCCGAACACGGCGTCGCGGGTGGCCAGCGTGGCCAGCGCGCCGGCCAGGAGCGCGGGGGTGACCTGCGGGGTGTCCATGCCGATCAGGACCACGGGCAGCGGGTGGGCCCGGTAGGCGTCCTCGAAGGCGGCGGCGAGCCGCTCGTCCAGCCCGGTGCCCCGCTGCGGCAGGACGGCGAAGCCCGGTGGCAGCCAGGGGCCGGTGCCGCCGCACAGTGCCAGCACCCGGTGGCGCGCCGGGGCGTCGGCCACCGCGCCCAGGGTGTCGGCCAGCGCGGCGGTGGCCAGGAGCGCGGCCTCGGCGGGGGTGAACGGCGGGGTGAGCCTGGTCTTGACCTGTCCGGCCACTGGTTCCTTGGCGATGACGACGATCTGGCCCCCACCGTCGATGTCGTCGACGACCCGGCATGGGAGCGGGTCACGCCGTCGGTCTCCCGCCGCGCGGGGCGCGCCGGGCCGCCCGCGGCCCCGGGCGTGCGCGGCCTGCCACATCCTGCTCGGATCGCCGGTCATCTCGTGCCGCCCCGCTCGCTCAGGACTTTGCGCATGTCGCCGACCGCGCGCAGCGTGCCGCGTACGGTGCCGGTGACCTTGGACCGCCCGGCGCGAGGCAGGTAGTCCACCCCGGTCTCGGCGATCCGCCAGCCCTGGTCGGCCGCCCGCAGCACCATCTCCAGCGGGTAGCCGAAGCGCCGGTCGGTCAGGTTCAGGGCCAGGAGATCC
Source organism: Streptosporangium sp. NPDC001681 (assembly GCF_040298085.1). NCBI lineage: Bacteria > Bacillati > Actinomycetota > Actinomycetes > Streptosporangiales > Streptosporangiaceae > Streptosporangium > Streptosporangium sp. NPDC001681. Next base: position 3,667 of record NZ_JBEOZN010000105.1, read on the forward strand.
GCGCGGCGGCAGGCCCGCATCGGGCCGATGTCGCGGAGCCTCGTGCCGGTACGGCCGGCCAGCCGCCGGCCGAGGAAGGCGTTGCCCAGTCGCGCGTGCAGCGGCCAGGCCGCTCCCGGCACGGGGACCCGCCTACCGAGCATCAGGTCGGCGTGACCTGAGACGACCGGCCCGGTCACCCGTGGAAGCTGGCCCGGGTCCAGCGACGCGTCGGCGTCCATGAAGCACACCACCTCGCCGGTCGAGGCCAGCAGTCCCGCATGACAGGCGGCGCCGAACCCGCGTCTGGGCTCGCTCACCACCAGCGCTCCCAGTTCGGCCGCGACACGCGCCGATCCGTCCGTGGAACCGTTGTCCACCACGATCGGCCGGTAACCGTCAGGCATCCGCCCCAGCACCCACGGCAGGGCCGTCTCCTCGTCCAGGCACGGGAGCACCACATCGATCTTCATGCTTGAGACGCTAAGGTCGACAGGGCCTGTCAACCCTTATGCGGTGGTGACGTGTCGCGGAAAAATCCCAGCTCATACCTAATGTAGGAGGGTGATCACACACTTCCGGCGGCGGGTCAGGAGCCTGCGTGCGGAGTACGGCCCGTCACGGGCGGGTGCCGGTCCCGACGGCCGCCGGAGCGGGCCGGCGCTCGTCGTCTGGGCTTCGCTCGTCGCCGCGGCGTTCGCCGCCGGGGCCGTCCTGCACGCGCTGGGCATGCTGCCCATCGACCACCTGCCGCCCCTGCACGGGCACTTCCGCACGCCGCCGCCCTCGCTCGCGGCGCCCCTGCTCCTGGCCGTCCTCGCGGTCGCCGCGCTGCCCGCCCTGATCGCGCGGCTGCGCTTCGGGGTGGCGCTGCTCGTCGCGTACGGCACGGCTCTGGCGTGGACGGTGCTGCTGGCCGTCTCCGGCGAGGGGCTGGCCCGGCCCCTCACCGGCCCGTACGAGTACCTGGCCGTGCTGCCCGCGGTGGGGGACGACCCACTGGGCTGGCTGGCCTCCTTCACCGAGCGGCTTCCCGGCTATCCCACCCATGTGCGGGGGCACCCGCCGTTGCCCGTGCTGGTGCTGTGGGCCCTGGCGAGGGTGGGGCTGCCCGGTCCGTTCTGGGCGGCGGTGCTGGTCGTGGTGGTCGGGTGCTCGGCGGTCGTGGCCGTCGCGCTCACCGTCCGGCGGCTCGCGGGAGAGGAGATCGCTCGGCTCGCGTTGCCCTACCTCGCGCTGAGTCCGGTCGCGGTGTGGATCGCCACGAGCATGGACGCTTTCTTCGCGGGGGTCGGCGCCTGGGGGGTGGCCCTGCTGGTGCGCGGGGGTGCCGGGGGCAGGGCTCGCGTTCTCCCGGGGGTGGCGGCCGGAGCGTTGCTGGGGGCCCTGCCGTATCTCAGCTACGGCCTGGTGCCCTACCTGCTGATCCCGGTGGTCGCCGCCTTCGCCGCGCGGATCTCCCGCGCGACGGCGCTCGCCTGCCTGGCGGGGACGGCGGCGGTCACGGCCGCCTTCGCCGCGGGCGGCTTCCTGTGGCCGTCGGGGGTGCTCGCCACCCACGCGGAGTGGGCCGCCGACCCCGGCGCGGCCCGGCCCTACCTCTACTTCCTGGTCGCCAACCTGGCCGTGCTGGCCCTGCTGACCGGCCCGGCGAGCGCCGCGGGCCTGGTACGGATGACGCCCGGCGGCGTGCGTGCCCTGGTCGCGGCGGCGATCGTGGCCGTGCTCGCCCTCGACGTCAGCGGGGTGACCAAGGGAGAGGTCGAGCGCATCTGGGTTCCCTACGCCACCTGGATCGTCCTGGCCGCCGCCTGGTCGCCGAGGTCGCAGGGGGTGCAGGGCCGCCGGTGGCTCGCCGTCCAGGCCCTGGCCGGACTCCTGCTGCAGGGCCTCGTCATCTCCCCGTGGTGATCCACCGGACTCGTGTGCCGGTACCCGCCGCGACAGCCTGGTGCGCCCGGGACGGGTCATGGCCGCCGAGGGCCGGAGCACGGACCCGGCGTACGCGATGTCGCCGTGGCAAAGGTCAGCCCAGGGGCGCCGCGGCGAACTCCCGTATCCCCTCGGCGAACCCGATCTCCGCGCGGAATCCGAGATCACGTGCGGCGCGGTCGGGGGCGGCGACGATGTGCCGCACGTCGCCGAGGCGATACTCGCCGGTGGTGACCGGTTCGGGACCTCCGTGCTCGGCCGCGAGAGCGGAGGCCATCTCCCCGATCGTGCGCGGTTCGCCGCTGGCCACGTTGCAGGCCGTCAGCGCCCCTCGGGGGGTGACCGCTCCGAGGGCCGCGAGATTGGCGCGGGCCACGTCCCCGACATGCACGAAGTCACGCCGCTGGCGGCCGTCTTCGAACACCTGGGGGGCCCTGCCCGCCTCCAGCGCGGATCGGAAGATCGCCGCCACCCCGGAGTAGGGGGTGTCCCTGGGCATCCTCGGCCCGTAGACGTTGTGGTAGCGCAGCGCGACCACCGTGCCGCCGACCTCCCGCGCCCAGTTGGCGGCCAGGTGCTCCTGGGCGAGCTTGGTCGTGGCGTAGGCGTTGCGGGGGTCCAGGGGCGCGTCCTCGTCGATCACGGCCGGGGTCAGCTCCGCTCCGCACCGCGGGCAGCGGGGCTCGAACCCGCCGCGGGCGAGATCCTCCCGCGAACGCGGGCCGGGCCGGACCCGGCCGTGTCCCGGGCAGTCGTAGGCGCCCTCGCCGTACACCACCATCGACGAGGCCAGGACCAGCCGTCCCACATCGTGTTCCGCCATGGCCGCGAGCAGTACGGCGGTGCCGTACACGTTGACCGACGCGTAGTCCGGCAGATCGGAGACGTCGGCTCCGAGGCCAACCTTCGCCGCCTGGTGGACCACCGCGTCCGTTCCGCGCAACGACCGGGTGAGCAGCTCGGTGTCGCGCACGTCGCCGACCAGGTGCCCGGCCCGGGGCCGGAGGTCGAGACCGGCGACCTCGTGGCCGGCCGCCTCCAGCAGCTCGGCCACATGACTTCCGATGAACCCGGCCGCGCCGGTTACCAATACCCTCATCCCGCCGACGCTATTGCCTGATCCGGTGGCGGCCGGAGAACGGCGCGAAAGTTCGCGGCCCGTAAGAACTTCGCCTCGGCTCCGCGGCGGACGCGTGTCGACCGGTTACGCGCCCCATACGCCGGTCCGGCCGGCCGCCTGCGCCCCTCCCCGCGCCGTCACTCACCCAGCCGCCCCGGTCGTCTTCGGTGACCGGGCACCCCCTGGCTAACACGCCTCGATCACTGTCAGATCAAGATTCATAGCAGTAAGTTATACTGCCCAGAAGGGCCTTTTCCCTCTAAAACAGGACTTAGAGCCTCATGTCGGGCTGCTTGTGTGAGCGTTCCTCCGTTTCGCGTCAGGTACTGACTCCGGGGGTGATCCGTGTCAGATCGACCATCGCCAGGACCCGCTCAGCACGACGGTGAGCCCGTTCCGAACCCCGGCCGGAAAACCACGCGCCCAGGCCGAGGCCTCACCGAGTGGTTGCGCGAACATCCGCCGCCCGGCCCGTTCCGGCCGGAGTTCTGGCGCAGCCCGTTACGCGGCCCGTGGCTGACCTCGGTGTTCGGCATCGTGCTGCTGGTCGGCATCCCCATCCTCACGATCACAGGGCTGCTGTCGTACGCCGCTTACAATCCCCGGCTGCCGGGCAACGACATAACCCCCGGCAAGGGACTGCTGGGTTTCTATCTCTTCGACTGGCCCACGCATCCGGTGTGGCTGTACCGGCTCACCCAGGGAGTGCACGTCATCCTCGGGCTGACGCTGGTGCCGGTGCTGCTGGCCAAGCTGTGGTCGGTCATCCACAAACTGTTCGCCTGGCCGCCCGCCCGCTCCCCCGCCGAGGCGGTGGAACGGGCCAGCCTGCTGCTCCTGGTCGGCGGGGCGGTGTTCGAGTTCGTCACCGGCATCCTCAACATCCAGCTCTTCTACGTGTTCCCGTTCTCCTTCTACCCGGCGCACCTGTACGGCGCCTGGATCTTCCTGGCGGCGTTCGTGGTCCATGTCGCCTTCAAACTGCCGCGGATGATCAGCGCGCTGCGATCACGCGGCTTCCGCCGCGAGCTGCGCACCGGCCTGGCCGACACCCACCCCGAACCGCCCGACCCCGACGCTCTGGTCGCCCCCGACCCGGCGGCACCCACCATGTCCCGGCGCGGCCTGCTCGCCTTCGTCGGCGGCGGCTCGATGCTGATGTTCGGCCTGTCCGTCGGCCAGACCATCGACGGGCCGCTGCGGCGCACCGCACTGCTGGCCCCCCACGGGCGCGTCTACGGCCCGGGACCGAATGACTTCCAGGTGAACAAAACAGCGGCCGACGTGGGCGTCGACATGGCGGGGATGGGCCCGCAGTGGCAGCTCACGCTGATCGGGCCGCACCCGGTGCGACTGTCCCGCACCGACCTGCTGGCGATGCCGCTGTACACCTACCGGCTGCCGATCGCCTGCGTGGAGGGGTGGTCGACCGAGCAGACATGGACCGGCGTTCGCCTGGCCGATCTGGCGCGGCTGGCCGGAGCGGCGGTGGGCGGGGTCGACGTCTTCGTCCGGTCCCTGCAGATGGGGGGCGTGTTCAGCCACGCGTCGCTGAGTGCCCGGCAGGTGGCCGATCCCCGTTCCCTGCTGGCGCTGCGGGTCAACGGCGCCGACCTCTCCCTCAACCACGGGTTCCCGGCCCGGATCATGGTCCCGAACGCCCCCGGTGTGCACAACACCAAGTGGGTGCGTCAGCTCGACTTCCTGCCGGCGGATTCATGAGGTTCCGGGTCCGTGACCTGCGCCGGCGGGCGACCACCCGCTACGGCGCCGACCCATTGCACCTGCTCGCGCTGCTCGCCTGCTTCGCGCTGGCCGGTTACGCCGCCAGCCGGGTCGTCGTCGCGGGCATCTGGGTGGGATTTCTGGTGTGGTTCGTCGGCGCCGCGATCATTCACGATCTCGTACTGTTTCCCCTCTACTCCCTCGCCGACGTCGCCGTGCGGTCGCGCCGGTGGCGTCCCCGACCACGGCCCGGCGTCCGGTGGCCGCCGATGACCAACTACCTGCGCGTACCGGGCGGTCTGTCCGGACTGCTGCTGATCGTCTGGTTCCCCCTCATCCTCGGGGGATCCTCGCGCACCTACCGGGGGGCGGTGGCCTTGGACACGAGCCCGTACCTGGGACGATGGCTGCTGGTGACCGGTGTGCTCTTCGCCGGATCGGCGATCGCCTACGCCGTCCGGCTGCGACGAGACAGAGCCCCCTCCGTATCACGAGGCAAGATCTCCTCCGGACCGCCAGGCCCTCCCAGGCCGTCAGGCGCCCCCGGCCCGCCTGGACCATCCGAGCCACATGCTCCTCCTGAGCCTCCCGGGCCGCGGCCGGCACCTCCCGATTGAGTACATCGGCCTGCGCCCGCCCGCACAAAAGCACCACCGGCGACCTTGGCGACGGCCAGCGACGCACGCACCGCGTCACGCATCAACTGCACGCTCATCCGGAAGCCGTGGCCGGTGGCATCGGCACCGCGTCGCCGGGCGTGGCCCGGCGGTATTCGGGCCCCCTGGGCAAGGTCGGCAACTGCCAGATCGGCGTGAGCGTGCACGCGCTCACCGATTGGCCACCTGGACAGGCCGATGCCCCACCTGTCATCAACAGCCGCCCCAATCCACCTAACAAAGCACTACTGGCTAGGCATTGGTTCACTACTCTGTGGTACCGTGTAGTGGTACTCGGTACTACAAAGTACCAAGAGACCGAAGAGGACCCACGATGGACGACCTGACGGAGATGCTGAAGGGCACGCTTGAGGGCTGCGTGCTTGAAATCATCGGCAGCGAGGAGACCTACGGGTACGCCATCACGCGTCGGCTGAACGAACTCGGCTTCGCCGACGTCGTCGAGGGGACGGTTTACACCATCCTGCTGCGACTGGAGAAGAACGGGCTCGTTCAGGCGACGAAACGACCGTCCGGGCTGGGCCCGCCGCGCAAGTTCTATGCGCTCAACGACGCGGGGCGCGAAGAACTCGCGACGTTCTGGGCGAAATGGGAGTACATCACATCACGGATCGACAAGCTCAAGGAGGGCGGGAGATGAACTTCTGGGAGGCCATGACAGGCAGCGATCTCACCAGGGAATGGAAGGCGTTCGAAGCCCGGGCCGAGGCATTGCCGGCCGACTACCGAGCGGCGTGGGAAGAGATCAAGGGTCATCTTTCTCCCTACTCGGACTTCACGGGTCGAAACCTGATGCCGATTCTCGACGGTGCTCTGGGGCTGCTCGAAGAGACAGCGGCCGATGGGCGGAACATTCACGAGGTGCTGGGTGACGATGTCGAGGGCTTCTGCGTGGCACTGGCCGGCGGAGAAGGGGCTCGGAGCTTTCGCGACCGGTGGCGCGAGCAGTTGAACAGGAACGTCACAAGGAAATTGGGCCGGCTAGGAGGCTGACGTGGGCATCCAAGACATCATCGAGGGCAAGAAGCAGTGGCGGGCGCACATGGCGCGGGTCAAGGCGCTCCCGCCGGACTACCAGATCGTCTACAAGGAGATTCAGAGGTACTTCTTCAAGGTTGGACCGATCGACTTACTTGACGGGCCCCTGCTCTCAGGGATCGTCGATTTCTTCGAGGAGGGCGTCGCGGCCGGCAAGGGAGTCCTGGAACTCATCGGCAACGACGTCGCCGCCTTCTGCGACGACCTGGTCAAGGACTCGCGCACCTACGCGGACATCTATCAGGAGTCCATCAGCGGGAAACCCGGCACGGCCGAGAAGTAACACCCGTCGACCGGTGCCGGCAGAGTTCTTCGATGCCGGGCAACATGAGCCTGGATTCGATGCTGACGGAGATCCGCGGGTTGAACGCGATCCGGGCCGGCGTCGAGACCGCCCGTGGCCTGGCTGTTCCAGGGGAGCAGGCCGACCGGCGAGTCGGTGAGCGCGAATCGGAGGGGGTGCGGCTGCTGGCCATGGACATGAGCGTAGGAGCCCACGTACCGCTGCAGATGGCGCAGCCCTTCCAGCGCCGCTCGGTCGTCCGGCGTCAGAGCTTGCCTCTGAACCAGTCGAGCAGGTAGGTGCGCAGTCTGGCGGCGTTATGCAGTGCCACGGATGTCACCTGGAAATCCTGAGCGTCACGCCGGCGGCCGGGCGAGTTTGGCGGCCACGGCGTCGAGGACCCAGTCCAGGCCGGTCGCGAAGGACGCCTCGGCGTCCACCTCCGTGCCGTCGTGCACGGCCTTGGCCAGCGCTGGGAAGCGGCCCGTGGCCAGCATCCTCCTCACATGCGGGCCGGAGGCGCGCTGCCACTCGCGCTTGGACAGGCCCGTGGCGCGCTCGGCCCGCAGGTTCGCGATCTCGCGTCTGATCGCGCCAGTGAAGTAGGCACTGACAGTCTCCACGGCGCGCAGGACGGTGTCGAGGTCGGCGAGGCCGTCGAGGGCGGCCAGCGTGGCCTCAGTCACGGCGAGGGCGTTTGGGCCCAGGGTCGGACGGCCGCCGAGCAGATCGGCCAGCCATTCGTGACGGAGGGTGGCCTGCCTGGTGCGGTGGGCGCGGATGCGCAGCACCTCCCGCCAGTCGCCGGGCTGCTCCTCAGGGAGGATCTCGGCGTAGACCTCGTCCACCATGAGGTCGAACAGCTCCTCCTTGGTGGAGATGTATCCGTACAGCCGCATCGGGCCGGTGTCCAGCCGGGCGGCGACCTTGCGCAACGACACCGCCTCCAGCCCGCCCTCGTCGGCCAGCGCGATAGCGGCGGCAACGATTCGCTCCCGGTCGAGCGGCACGGGGCGAGTCGGCGGCTCCGGCCGGTCCCACACAGTCATAGGTTACATCGTACTGTTGCGATACACCGTAATATGTAAATACAGTGTATCGATATGAGACACCGCATCGCCGTGATTGGGGGCGGCCCCGCCGGCCTAACCTTCGCCTGCGTCCTGCACCGCCACGGTCACCCCGTCACCATCCTCGAACGCGATCCCGCCCCTGACGCCCGTCCCCCGGGGGGCACGCTCGACCTGCACGAAAGGATGGGCCAGCTCGCGCTGGGCAAGGCGGGGCTGCTGACGGAGTTCCAGGCGCTGTCCCGTCCCGAGGGGCAGGCCATGCGGATCCTGGACGCGGACGGGACCGTCCTCCGCGACTGGCGACCCCGTCCGGGTGACCGGGCCAATCCCGAGATCGACCGGCGGCAACTCCGTGACCTGCTGCTCGGCCCCCTCGACGTTCAGTGGGGGCGGGGCGTGACGGAGGTAGTGCCGGGGACCCGGGACGGCGTGCTGGTCCGTTTCACGGACGGGCGGCAGGAGACGTTCGACCTCGTGATCGGCGCGGACGGCGCCTGGTCCCGGGTCCGCCCGGCAATCTCGCCCGCGACGCCGCACTACACCGGCGTCACCTTGGTCGAGACCTCCCTGGACGACGTCGACACCCGCCACCCCGACCTCGCCCGGCTGATCGGCGACGGTTCCATGGCTGTGTACGGCGTGAACCGCGCCCTCGTCGCCCAGCGCAACAGCGGCGGCCACGTCAAGGTGTACGCCCAGTTCCGCGCGCCGCTGGACTGGCACACGAACCTGGACCGGCATCTGGGCCTGAACCGGCGCGCGGGCCTGGACGCAGGCATGGACGTGGGCCTGGACCTGGCCGACGTCGAGGCCGTGCGATCAAGCCTGCTGGCTCTGTTCGACGGCTGGGCCGCTCCCGTCCTCGACCTCCTCCGCCACGGCACCGCTTTCGTCCACCGCCCTCTCTACGTCCTGCCCGTGTCCCACACCTGGGCCCATGTCCCCGGGGTGACGCTACTGGGCGACGCCGCCCACCTGATGCCCCCATTGGGGGTGGGCGCGAACCTCGCGATGCTGGAAGGCGCCGAACTCGCCGAGTCCGTCGCCGCCGCCCCCGGCCCTGGCGATCTGGACGAGGCCGTCCGCGCCTTCGAGGAACAGATGTGGGCACGGGCCGGCAGGTGGGCGAAGATCACGATGGCCGGTCTGGAACGCCTCGTGAGCCCGGACCCCACCGAAGCCCTCGCCCTCTTCGACGAAGTTCAGCCATCCTGACTGCCAAGCGCGAGAGCACCAGCACCAGCAGCTCGCCACGGCTTCACGGGACAGCACGGCACCGCCGCGGTTCCTTCCGGCAGATCCACCGCCCGCCATACGAACTCCGCCACGGGGCGGTGAGCAGCAACCGAACGGCGCCAGTGAGGGCGGCCAGTTCGCGCTGAGCCTGCACGAGGCGCTGGCGACGCTCGACAGCGCTGGCGCTACCGAGCAGGCCACCGTCGTCGAGCGCGTCTTCGCGTAAGCCGCTCAGGACGATCGCTGGACCGACTGGCTATGAAGGTGTGAGTGAGGGCCAGGTGTCGGTCGGTTCGGGAGCCGTTTGATGATCGAAGGCTGTGGAGTGTCGGTGAAAGTGAGAGTCATGCCCGCGGTTGTGCGGGCATGACTCCGGTGACGTTGGGTGAGTTGGATCAGCCGGCCTGCTCGGTGCGTGCTCGGGTCTGGGCGAGGCGGTAGGAGCCGGTGCCGGTCTCGATGATGGTGCCGGCGTAGGTGAGGCGGTCGGTGAGCGTCGGTCCGATTCAGGAAGTGCGGCCCAATCCGCCACAGCACCTCACCCGTCAGCAGCATCGCGCCGAGCGAACGATTTTCCACCGCAGCACCTACCGGTCGATGCAAGACCTTTCGCCCAGCCCCATTCCCAGAGCCGTCACCGTCACCGTCACCGGGCGAGTTTGGCGAGCATGTCAGGTAGTTCCGCTTCGTGCACCACGGCAAGGCGCCTGGTGGCTCGGGTGATCGCCACGTAGAGATCGTGACCCCCCTTGGGTGACTGGGCGAGGATCTCGTCAGGAGCCACGACCACGACGGCGTCGAACTCCAGCCCCTTGGACTGGGTCACGGTGAGCACCACCACCGGCGCCTCGAGATCGACCTCGGCGAACCCGGTATGACGCGCGTCGGGAACGATGACGGCCAGCCGCCCTTCGCCGATCGCGGTGAGCTCAGACTCCACCACATCCGCGAAGCCGAGTGACGTCTGACGGATGGCGCGAGGCGGAGTCTCGCCGGTGCGGACCGACTGCGGGGGGACCTGGTCAGGAGCCACGGCGCGCAGGACATCAGCGGCCACGTCCATGATCTCGGCCGGGGTCCGATAATTGATCATCAGTCGCTCCTCGCGCCAGCGGTCCTCGGCATAGGGAGCCAGCATCTCTTCCCAGGTGCGGGCGCCCGCCGCCGATCCCGTCTGGGCAATGTCGCCGACCACGGTCAGTGAGCGGGTCGGGATGCGCCGCATGACCGAACGCCAGGCCATCGCCGACAGCTCCTGGGCCTCGTCGAGGATCACGTGACCGTAGACCCACGTCCGGTCGGCGGCTGCGCGCTGGGCGGTGGTCAGTGCCGGGCCTCGGTCGTGGTGGCGTTCGGCCAGGGTGCCGACGTCCAGCAGGTCACCGAGCCTCGCCCCGGCCTCGTCCAGGATCTCGAAGTCGTTGTTGTAGGTCAGCACGTCCTGGGCGTAGGCCCGTTCGCCGCGCCGCTCGGCAGCGTTGGCCCGATCCCGTTCCTGATCGCCGGTCAGGTCGGAGCCGAGCAGCTCGGCGGCCTCGTCGAGCAGCGGCACGTCACCCACCGTCCACGGCGCACCCGGCGGACGCAGCAGCTCTCCGGCCTCACCGGTGTCCAGACCCGCCGAGAGCATCGCCTCCCAGTCGGCCAGCAGCTCGCCGACCAGTTGCTCCGGGGTGAGGATCGGCCACAGCTCGTCCATCGCCTGCCGTACCGTCGGCTGCTCCCACAGCACCCGGCACGCCTCCCGCAGCGTCTCCTCCTCGTCGACCCGCATCTCCTCCTCGTCCGGCGGCAGCTCCAGCCACGAGTCGCCGTCGTCAGGCAGCACCACCCCCAGCTCCTCCTCATCCGTCAGCCGCTCGTACTGTTCGGCCTCGGCGGTGGCCAGCGCCCGCAGCATGTCGAGCACGAACACGTGCCGGGCCTCGTTGTGCGGGCTGCGCAGTGCACGGGCGCGGTCGCGGGCGATGACGCAGGTGCCGTGGTCCACGCGGAGCGTCGTCCAGTCGACCACGACTTCCTTGCCGCCGCGCACCGACGTCCGAGCGGGGATCTTGACCTCGAGGTCTCCTTCGGGGACCCGCTGCCGATCTTGTACGGCTCCCGCCATCACCTCGACCATCCGCAGGTCACCCTTGATCACAGCCTGAGACGGGCCATCCTCTGCCGTCGCCGCGATGCCCGGATAGAGCCGCCCGAGCGTGGTCATCACCACGTCGCTCTCGCCGAGGGAGGGCAGCACCTGCTCGATGTAGCGGGAGAACAGGTCGTTAGGCCCGATGATCAGGACACCCCTGCGCTCCAGGACGTCCCTGTGCGTGTAGAGCAGGTAAGCGGCGCGGTGCAGCGCGGCGACCGTCTTACCGGTGCCAGGACCGCCCTGGACCACGAGGGTCCCGTGCAGGCCCGAGCGGATCACGCGGTCCTGCTCGGTCTGGATGGTGGCCACCACCTCGCTCATCTTGCCGGTTCTCGCCCGGCGCAGCGTCGCCAGGAGCGCCGCCTCCCCGACCAGCGACCGGCGGTCGGCGTCGCTCATCCGATCGAGGTCGAACACCTCGTCGTCGACGCCGACCACGGTCCGGTTGCGGGTGTGCAGGTGGCGGCGCCGTACCAGCGAGCCCGGGTTGCCGGGCGTGGCGGTGTAGAACGGGCGGGCGGCAGGGGCCCGCCAGTCGATCAGGACCGGCTCGCCGTCGCCGTCGCGCAACCCGATCCTGCCGATGTAGAGGGTCTCGCCGCCGGAGTCGTCGATCCGGCCGAAGCACAGGCCGTGCTCCACCCCATTGAGCCTGGCGAGGCGCCTGGCGTACTCTCCGGAGAACGTCTCCCGCTCGACCATGCCCCGAGCGGTGCCGTCACCGGGACTGCGGTGCGCCTCCTTCAGAGAGGTCTCGGCCCGCTCACGCGCCTCATCGAGGTGGCAGTACAGCATGGTGATGTAGGACTGCTCAGCTTCGATATGAGGGCTTGACACTTGACGGCTCGACATTTCCTTGGTACGCTCCTTTTAACTGGGCGTTTGTGCGCTTTTCCGTGCGATAGCGCTAAGGAAACGAGTATAGACCGTCCCGTATGCCGATGCACCGGCCACGGCTGACGCAACGCCGCAGCCACCGTGTTCCGGCTCACCTGATACTTGATCGCGATCTGTCGACCCGACAGCCCAGCGTGAGAATTGATGTTGCCCCGGTCTTGTGGACACCTGATCGCTTGGGACGATGTGTCCTGGGAGGAGTTCACAAGTGCCGATGTCACCTCCGCCGTACCCGCCAGAGTTCCGGCGGCGGATGGTGGAGTCGGTCCGCGCGGCCGGACGCCGGAGGAACCGGCCAAGGCCGCCTGCTTCGACTTCATCGAAGGGTTCTACGTCTTTTCACGCGGCTCATGAACCTCTCGACGGCCCCACTGACGCGCTCGCAGTCAGACGGTCTCACCCAACTGTTCGGCCACCCGCTCCAGGCCACCCTTGATGAGCTGCCCATACTCGTCGTCGCCAAGCGCGCCGATCCCGTCCCGCGCCTGCCGGAGGTGCTCACGGGCGCGGCCGAGATCGCCCAGCTTGCGATAGCACTCACTCAAGTTCAGGTGCAACGACGGATACAAGCCGGCCACCGAAAGCGGCACCCCGGCTTGCGCCACCCGCTCATCAGTGATCAGGCCGACGGCGGCAAGCGCTCGCAGATCCCACACCAGCTCCTGGTGCACGTCGTCCTGCACATCGGCCATCGAGTGAGCAAGGACGCAAACATGCAGCGGGTCGCCTTGCTCGCCGCCGATGTCGTCCCAGATCTGCGCGAACAACTCGCGAGCGGCTTCACGCTGGCCTTGGTGGTGATGCAACTCCACCCCCTGGCCGATCCGGGTCATCGTTGGGTCGGCGGTCATGAGCGGCTCCTTCACCGTCGCAGGCGATCATCGCGGTCAGCCTACTCGTCCTACATGGCTTAACGACCTTCAAGCGGTTGACCAGCAGGTTCGCTTGACAGCCCCAGCTAAACCGAGCTGCACAAGCAGCAGATCACCTTCACCGCCGATCGCGCCCAGGCCATCACCGCCATCCGTGACCTCGCCACCGGCTCCGCCCTGGCGGCGTTCCTGGACGAGAACGGCAAGCTGCTGTGAGCCCACGGCAGGCATCACGGCGCGACGCGATGGGCTGGACACAGGCCGAGAACGATGTCGCCGACGTGACACCGTCGGCGAGCGATCCAAAATCACGTGCAACCTGCGCCCAGTCATGCTGGGATCATTCATTATGAATGTCCATTTTCTCAATGACGCCAACTTGACGGACAGGATGGAGCAGAATCTGGCGGAACATGCCTGTCACCTGCATCGGAGCATGAGCGGTGCGACCGTTACAGAGACTGATGACCTCCTAGTCGCCGACAGCGGCCTGGACGACGACACTTTCAACATCGTTGCCGCGGCCCGCTTCACCGTCACCACCGCTACGGCACGTATCACCGAGACCGCCCGGACACTGGCTCGCACCGGCCGCCGCTTCTCCTGGTGGGTGGGGCCCGCCTCGAGGCCACCGGACCTCACCGCCCGCCTGACGGCGGCTGGTCTGCCGGCATCCGAACGCGAGACGGCGATGTGGGCCGAGCTGGACGACACCCTGCCGCTGCCCGCCGCCCCAGGACTGGACATCCAGACGGTGGCCACGCCCGAACAGCTCGCCGACTACGCCGCGGTTCTCGCCGCGAACTGGACCCCGCCCGCTGACACCGTCCGCCGCTTCTTCACCCAGGCCGCCCCGCAGGCCCTGGCCGCGCACTGTCCGGCCCGTTACCTGGTCGGCTACGTAGACGGCCGTCCGGTCTGCTCGGCCGAAGTGTTTCATCACGCGGGGGTTGCCGGGATCTACAACATCTGCACCCTGGCCGCCCACCGCCGACGCGGCTACGGCGGTGCCATCACACTCGCCGCACTCCACACGGCCCGCGACCGAAACCACCACATCGCGGTCCTGCAGGCGTCCACCGACGGCGAGCCCGTCTACCGCCGCCTGGGATTCCGCTCCTGCGGCCAGTTCACCGAACACACCATCAACCCCTGAACACCCCGAACTCCACAAGCCACCTGCCCACTTTCACAACGATCCTGGTCACAGCCACTCGTTGATGGCCGCGACGAGAACGGTGTCGCCTCGTAGCGGACCGCGAGCTTGTCATACCTCGTGGCAACCGCCCGGTGCCTCTTGAGACGATTGATGCCGCACTCGACCGCGTGGCGCTCGCGGTAGTCGGTCTTGTCGAATTTCGGCGGCCGACCGCCGCGGGAGCCGAGTTTCTAGCGGTTGCGGCGGATCTTGCGTTCCTCGATCGCGTCCTTCGGCGCCCGCGCGAACAGGAGCTTCGGCACTGCCTCACCGCCCATCAACGACCCGCTGGGCCCTGATAGTACGTCTAATCTTGCCGCTCAAAAAGGAACGCAGCACAACGTCGGTACCGCCATGGATGGCCTCCTCGCACATCAGCTACCCCTTGCCACGCCATGGGCCCGGCGAGAGTGCCGGCCCCCATCATGAACACTGTCGACGGATGTGACAGTAACCCCGGCTCGCCGTACCGCTCCTACTCACAGGCCAGGTTGCGATCGCGGCGGCTGGAGACCCTTCTCGGCACCGAGATCAACCCCCTACGACGAGCCGAAGCGGTAGACCCCATCGCGTTGCCGAATTGTTCTTGTAGGGGGCTGCCGAAGACCCGTCGTGCGAGGGCATCCTGGTCAACAGCGCTACTGAGCTGATCAGCATCATCATCAGCAGGGCGTCCGCGTCAGCCATCGCTCAGAGGCCGGTCTGACGGGATCGGCTGCGTCGCGGCGAAAGATTTCTCCGGGGCCGTGTCGATCAGCGGGCCGCTCGTTCGACGTATGGGGGCGAGGGCCGAGGGGCGGCCCCGCCGGACGAGGAGAACGCGATGTCGAAATACCTGCTGATCATGCGAGGCACCGATGAAACGAACGCGGCCATGATGGCTGATCTCGACGAGATGATGGTCACAACCCGCCAGTTCATCGAGGACATGATGAAGGCCGAGGTTCTCGTCGCGGCCGAAGGGCTGGACGATCCGGGCCAGGGCGTCGTGGTCGACTTCAGCGGCGAGGCGCCGGTGGTCACGGACGGGCCGTACGGCGAGACCAGGGAACTGTTCGGTGGCTACTTCCTGCTCGATGTCGCCACGAAACAGGAGGCGGTCGAGTGGGCCAAGCGGGTCCCGGCGGTCCGCGGGTCCAAGATCGAGGTCCGGCGGGTGGCCGAGGCCGACGAGGTCCCGCAGGGCAGCGAGAGCAACGGCCAGATCTGATGGGTAGGGCCGACGTCGAGGCCGTCTGGCGGATCGAGTCGGCCCGGATCGTCGCCGCGCTGACCCGGTTCACCGGCGATTTCGGGCTGGCCGAGGACGCGGCCCAGGAGGCGGTGGCTGAGGCGCTGGTGTCGTGGCCGCGTGCCTCTCCGGCCAATCCGGCCGGCTGGCTGATGGCCACGGCCCGGCGGCGGGCGATCGACGCGATCCGCCGCCGGACCGCCCTCCAGGACCGATACGCCCTGCTGGCGGCCGACCCCGCGGTCGACCAGGAAATCGACCCCGACAAGATCGACGACGACGTCCTGGCGCTGATGTTCGTCAGCTGCCACCCGGTGCTCTCCCGCGAGGCCCGGGTGGCGCTGACCCTGCGCGTGGTCGGCGGCCTGTCCAGCGAGGAGATCGCCCGCGCGTTCCTGGTACCCGTACCGACCGTGCAGGCCCGCATCACCCGAGGCAAGAAGACGATCGCGGCGGCCGGGGTGCCGTTCGAGCTGCCGCCGGCCGGCAAGCGCCGGGAACGGCTGGGCGGCGTGCTCAGAGTCCTCTACGTGATCTTCACCGAGGGGTCGACGGCCACGTCGGGCGACCGGCTGCTGCGCCCCGACGTCGCGTACGAGGCGATCCGGCTGGCCCGCACGCTGGCCGCGCTGCAGCCCGACGAGCCGGAGGTGCACGGCCTGCTCGCGTTGTGCGAGCTGACGTCCGCGCGCTTCCCGGCCCGGACCGGCCCGGACGGCACGCCGATCCTGCTCGAGGACCAGGACCGGCGGCTGTGGGACTTCTCGGCGATCCGCCGGGGGCTGGCCGCGCTGGCCAGGGCGTCAGCCCGCGGCCTCGGCCCCTACGGCCTGCAGGCCGCGATCGCCGCCACCCACGCGTCGGCACCCTCGGTCGAGGCGACCGACTGGGACCGGATCGTGCTGCTCTACGAGGCGCTCGGCCGGGTCGCGCCCTCGCCGGTGGTCGAGCTCAACCGGGCCGTTGCCGTGGCCATGGCCTCGGGTCCGGCGCAGGCCCTGGCCATCGTGGACGAGCTGATCGCCTCGGACCGGCTCCCCGGTTCGCATCTGGTTCCGACCGTACGCGGGGAGCTGCTGGCCCGCCTCGGCCGGCGACCGGAGGCGCGCGCCGAGCTGGAGCTGGCCGCCCGGCTGTGCGCCAACCAGCGCGAACGCTCAGTGCTGCTGCGCAAGGCGGCCGCGCTGGACTGACTTCCCCAGCGCGGCCGACCCGGATTCGAGCGCGGCCCGGATGCGAACATGCCTGACAACCGCTGGCCATCGGCCACGGTGGCCCCGACAACATCACTGTGATCGTCATTGACATAAAGGGGGGCCTGCACTGACGCTTCACCGCACAGACACGGGGCCCGCCCATCTCCACTGGGCGGGCCCCGCTGTATTCAAGAGGCTTGACGTTCACCTCGCTCTGCCACGGCGGCGGAGAGGCGTCAGATACTCCTCCAGCACACACGAGAGCAGCTCGCTACGAGATCGAGCCCCTGCCTGGTCCCAGAGCTCGTCGATCACTTTCAGTTCGGCTGCGGTGGCCTGGAACGACCAGATTCGCCGACGGCCAGTGCGTGCTGCGGTGGCCTGACTCGGCTCTCCAGGGGTCCCAGTGGTAACGACGCAGGAAACAACGGATATGCAGGTCAGCGGCCCACCTTCCAAGCTGTGCCCGAAGGTCCTTAAGGGAGCTCCGACCTGCATGTCCGTTGAAAATTTCGCCGATACTACCGGGACCCCCGAACGCCTCGTCGAACGAGGGCGTCCCTGGCCTCGCACAATCGCTCATTTCTGAGAACGCTCACCGCCTGGGCCCGGCTCGGCGTCTTCGGCGGCTCAGACCAGCGCGCCGGCCAGCAGGAAGATCGCGATTCCGTGCGCGAGGGCGGCGGCGATCACGCCACTGCGTAGTCGCAGGAAAGCGCAGATCAGCCCCTCGTACAGGGTGAAGGCCAGCAGCGGCCAGCCGACGTCAGTGACCGTCGAGGCCAGGAAGACGTGGCAGGCGGCGAACAACAGAGCCGACAGCAGCGCCGCGCGGATGGCGCTGGTGTGCTGTTCCAGCCGTCCCTGAAGGAACCCGCGAAACAGCACCTCCTCGGCGAGGTTGCCCACCAGGCTGAAGGCCAGCAGCACCGGCAGCAACGTGACGGCGACCGCTCCGCCCCGCTCCGCCATCGGCGTCAGTAGCGACAGCAGCAGGACCGGGCCGGCGGCCAGCACGCCGCCGCCGACGCCCCAGCTGACCGTGACCGGAGTGAACCGGCCCCAGCGCACCAAGGAGCGAAGCCCGCCGTCCAGGCGCAGCACCCCCGCGGTCAGTGCCAGCGTGCCGAGGCCGAACAGCAGCAGGATCCCCGCCTGGTCGGTGAAGCGCAGCCACGGAATCGCCCCCGCGGCGCCCAACCGCCAGAACCCCAGCGGTGTCATCGCGTCCCTGATCAGGACGAAGCCGAAGATGAGCACCATGATGCGCAGCAGCGGGTCGCGCTCGCCGCGCGCCAGCGCGAAGCAGGCGCCGATCAGCAACAGGCCAGGCAGGATCCGGGCGCCGTAGGCCAGGAGGTCGGGCAGCACGAAGACGTCTCCGTTCAGAGAGGGGAAAACAGGGAGCAGGTGGGGCGACCAGCCCGCCGTTCAATAATGCGAGCTATTCTCAGTTTTCGATACTCGCATTGGAGGCACGTGCTCACGCCCCGTAAACACCCTCGCCAGCAGCGCTCCCGTGAGACGGTCGCGGCGATCCTGGAGGCAGCGGCTCAGCTTTTCCAGCGCCACGGCTACGCCGACACCACCACCAACAAGATCGCCGAACGCGCCGGGGTGTCCATCGGATCGCTGTATCAGTACTTCCCGAACAAGGACGCGCTGCTGGTCGCGCTGGCCGAGCACTACCTGACGCAGAGCGCCGAACAGGTCATCCAGGTGTTCGCCCGTGCCGCCGAGCATCGCCCGCCCCTGCCTGACCTCCTCGCCGACCTGGTGGGGTGCGTGGCCGCTTTGCATACCGACCGGCCTGATCTACACCGGCTGCTGTTCGACCAAGCCCCCCGTACCCCCGGCCTGGTCACCCGCTTCCGGCAAGCCGAACAGCAGATCGCCCACGCGCTGGCGGGCGAACTGCGCCGCCTGGGAGCCGGCGGCCCCAATCCCGAACTGAACGCCCTGCTGGCCGTCCAGGGCATCGAGGCGCAACTGCACGGCGCCCTACTCGACCCCCCGGCCGACCGCGACGCCACCGGCCACGTGCACGCAGTGATCCGCCTCTGGCAGCAAGCCCTGGCTGAGCCCTGCCAACCCGAAAGACACTGAGTAGCCGCCCCAACGGCTGCGGCCCGTTTCTACCGTATTCCGGTGGGCCCCCTGCCTGACGATGGACCGCCCGGTGATGGCGGGGAAGGAACCGGTGTTCGCCCACGGCGCCCCGGTCGGCTACGTCACCAGCGCCGACTACGGCTTCACGATCGGCACCGCCATCGCCTACGCCTGGTTGCCGCCAGCGCCGGCCGTAGCCTCTCAGCGCCTGGAGATCGAGTACTTTGGCGAACGACTTGCCGCCGTCGTCGCCGAGGAGCCGTTGTACGACCTGCGGATGAAGAGGCTCCGCGTCAGAGCGGGGTGAGGACGCAGAACTCGTTGCCCTCTGGGTCGACGAGGCACGTCCACGGGACGTCGCCCTGGCCGAGGTCGATGTCGGTGGCGCCGAGAGCCCGCAGCCGGGCCACCTCCGCCGCTTGATCGTCACCGGGGTACGGCCGGAGATCGAGATGGACGCGGTTCTTGACAGTCTTCACGTAGGGCGTGCGGAGAAACTCGAGATACGGGCCGACACCTTTGGCGGAGCGCAACACCGCATGATCGTCGGTCACCTCGTGCAGGGTCCAGTCCATCGCCTCGCCCCAGAACCGGGCCATGGCCCGTGGATCCGTGCAGTCGACCACCACCACGGCCATCAGCCCGGTGTCCCGGTAGATCGATCGAGGCTCCAACACACAGAACTCGTTGCCCTCCGGGTCGGCGAGGACCGTCCACGGCACGTCGCCCTGGCCGACGTCGACGGGCGTCGCACCAAGAGCCTGAAGGCGCGCGATCAGGTCCGCCTGATGGGCCGCTGAGGTGGTGGCGAGGTCGATGTGCACGCGGTTCTTCACCGTCTTGGGTTCCGGGACGGCGATGATGTCCAGGCAGACGGCGATGGGGTCAGGATAGGTGAAGCCCTCGGGTTCGAGGTTGGTCACGCCGGGTTCCTCGCTGGAAATGGTCCAGCCGAGCGCCTCGGCCCAGAACCGGCCGAGTGCGGAGTCATCCCGAGCATTCATCGCAATTTGAACAAGCCGCGTCGCCATTCCGCCGGTTCTATGCCCGCGTGGATGAGGAACCGCACGTGTTCGGCTCAACCGGCGGTACCGGGCAGGTCGGGGACTTCGCCGGGCTGCCGAAGGCCTTGGGCGGGTGCGGAGGCGGTGATGGCGTAGCGGCCCAGGAAGTTGATGTGGGCGTGGCCGAGCGGACTGAGGCGGGCGACATCCTCGTTCTTGACCGGGACACCCTCGGCGCGGAGCCGGTCGACGGCCGCCTGACAGGTAGCGGGTGCTCCACAGCGCGACGGCGTTGACGACCAGGCCGAGCACGGCCGGCTGGTCCTCGCGGTAGGACTGGCGATCCGGTCCCGGCCGGGCGCGGCGAGGCTACAGTCCTCGCGCACCAGGTTGACCGCCAGGGGTTGTTGCCACCGGCTTAGGGGCCATGGTGGACGGCGATCCACCGGTACGGCCACACCGCCAAAGCTGACCCAGGCCCCAAAGTAGCGGTGAGGTTCGTGAGAGCCGGTCAGGCGTTCGTGCGTGATAGGTGGTCGGGAAGGTCGGTGAGGCGTTCGATGCGGAGCACCGTCTCGTCTGCCGTCGGCGATGGCCCACCGGTGATGAAGTCGATGCCACGGTCCAGCCAGATGCCGGTGAGCCCGGCGAGGGCGGCTGCGTTCACGTCGCTTTCCAGCATGTCGCCCACGTTGACCGCCTGCGCGGGGTCCGTCCGCATCCACCGGCAGGCGGTGGCGTAGGCGACGGGCTTGGCCGCACCGAGCTCGGTCGGGGTCAGGACAGCTTCGAAGTATTCGAGGAGGCCGAAGCGGGCGAGCTTGGCGCGCTGCTGCTCGGGGTCCCCGTTGGTGAGAACGGCAAGACGCGGTCCTCGGGGAAGCCGTTTCAGGGTCTCCAGGCATGGCTGGACATCGGGATAGCTCCGCCAGGACTCCTCGAACACGGTGAGGTAGCGGTCGGCGATCCAGGCGTCCAGAAGGCCGGGACTTTCAGGAATTGGCTCGCCGAGCATTGGCAGGAAGGAACGGAGCCTGCGTCGGTGGTGCTCAGCGAAGGAGCACTGACCGGCCAGATATTCCCGCATGTGGCGCCCCTCCAGCGTCCACCACAAGGTCACCAGCTCCTCCGGTGGAGCCGTCGCGTTCGGCGCGGCCTGGACGATCTGGCCGATCGTTTCCAAGACCGCGCTTCGATGATCGACCAGGGTGCCGTCCAGATCGAAGAAAATCACATCCGCCATAGGATGATCATCTCGTGGCGCTTGTCCCTGACGCCAGAGGGGTCCTTGGCGCCCGGCCTGGCGGACCACGCCACCTGAAGTGCTCAGTGACATTGACGGCGCGGGGTGTCGAGGTGTTCGTCTGATGAACGCGCCCCGGGGAAGTCCGACGCGACCGCCACGTAGCCGAGCGCCGCGATGCGATCGGCCACCTCGCGGATGTCGGCGGTGACCCCGAACAGCTGGTGCGCCAGGATGCGAGCCAGGCGTGCGCGGCCTGGCCACTTAGGCGCGCATATCGCCCAGCCTGACCTCGGACAGCAGCCCGACGACCGCCTCGGCGGCGTCGCGGGCCGAGGCTGGGTTCTGGCCGGTGACCAGGCGGCCGTCCACCACCACCTGGGCGGCGAAGCCGGGGCCTGGCACGTGGGTGGCGCCTTCTGCGGTGAGCCGGTCGGCCAGTAGGAACGGCACCACGGACGTCAGCCCGACGGCTTCCTCCTCCTCGTTGGTGAAGGCGGCCACCCGCCTTCCGGACACCAGGGGCGAGCCGTCGGAGAGGGTGACCCCGGCCAGCGCCGACGGCCCATGGCAGACGGCCGCCACCACTCCGCCGCTCTCGAAGATCTCCCGAGCCAGCCGCGACAGAGCGAGGTTGTCGGGAAAGTCCCACATTGTGCCGTGGCCTCCTGCGAAGAAGACCGCGTCGTACGCCAAAGGGTCAAGGGTGTCCACGGCAGGAGTCTCCCCCAGGCCGGACAGGAACCGGCGCTGCGCGGGGTCGGCAGGGTCGTCGCCGTCGCGCGGCGGCACTCCGCCTCTGACGCTCGCCACGTCCACCTCGTGGCCTGCGGCGGTGAAGACCTCCCACGGATGCGCGGCCTCCGACACATAGAAGCCGGTCTTGCGTCCGGTGTCGCCCAGGGTGTCGTGGCTGGTCAGAACGATCAGAATTCTCATGCCCCGAGCATGCCTCCGGCGACCCATCACCCACCAATAGCACAGACGCTGGGTATCATCAGCTTTCTGATGAGTTTGTCGTACGACCTGCTCCGCACGTTCCTGGCCGTCTACCGGGCCAGGTCGGTGACCCGCGCCGCCGAGCTGCTCCAGCTCTCCCAGCCCGCTGTCACCGCCCAGATCAGGTCGCTGGAGCGGGCTGTGCGCAGGCCGCTGTTCGAACGGGTGGCGCGCGGCATGGCACCCACGCCCGCTGCTGACGAGCTGGCCGCACGGCTCGCAGGGCCGCTCGACGCTCTCGACGAGCTGGTGATGGGCGATCTCGGCGAGCCTGCTGAGGTGTTCGGCCGCACCGTCCACCTGGGCGGCCCTGCCGAGCTGGTCTGTGCCAGAGTGCTGCCGTCGCTGGCCGCGATGGTGCGCGAGGGCCTGCGGCTGCGCGTCACGCTCGGCCTGCCTGAGCAGTTGCTCGCCGCCCTCGCCGACGGCAGCCTCGATCTGGTCATCTCCAGCGTGCGGCCGCGCAAGGCCGGGCTGCGGGTCGAGCCGCTGTGCGACGAGGAGTTCGTGCTCGTCGCCGCTCCCGGCTGGAGTTTCGGGCAGCTGGACGGCGCCCCGCTCGTCGCCTACGCGGAGAACCTGCCGATCCTGCGCCGCTACTGGCGCACCGTCTTCGACACCCGGCTCACGCGAAACCCCGCGCTGGTCGTTCCCGACCTGCGCGGGGTGCTGGCCGCCGTCGCGGCAGGAGCGGGGGTCACGGTGCTGCCGCGCTACCTGTGCGCGGCCGAATTGGCCGATGGGCGGCTCCTGGCCCTCCTGGAGCCGGAACTGCCGCCCATCAACACACTCTTCCTCGCCTCTCGCGCCGGGACCCGCCATCCGGCGGCGCAAGCCGTACACGGGCACCTGCTGCTGCAGGGCCGCACCTGGTCCTAGAGGATGGCTGATATCGCAGTGAGCCGGTGGATAGGGGTGGTCGCTGCTGTTCGGGGGTGGTCGTGATGGCGACCGCGCGACGTCCGTGTCCACCGGCGCCGGGTCCGTTGGAGGAGTACGTGACCCGGTTCGATGATCTGTGGTGCTCGCTCGCGCAGCGCCGGGGGTGCCGTGAATATCTGGCCGGGCTGTTGCTGCCGCGCGATCGGAACAAGACGCACCAGGGCTCCTGGGCTCCGGTGGATGAGGCGCACACGCCGATCGACGCCGCCGGTGAGCTTGTGCGGCGTGAGCGGGAGTTGGAGGACCTCATCGAGTGCTGGACGCTGGATGAGGTCGAGCTGGAGCTGACGGGCAACAAGACCGGGGTGACTCGGCTCGGGTTCGCGCTGCTGCTGAAGTTCTTCGAGCTGGAGGTGCGCCTCCCCCGGCGCGAGGACATGCCCAGGGCCGCGGTGGAGTTCATGGCCGGCCAGGTGAAGATCGACGCCGTTGGTCGGCAGCACGATCGAGTACCACCGGGCGCAGATCCGCAAGACGTACGGGACGCGGCCGGCCAGTGAGGCCGATGAGGTGTGCTCGGTGGAGATCGATCTCACCGACCGTCGGTCCCCGATGAACAGGAATCACGGTCAGGCGCAGCCGACTCATTATCGTTAGATATGCCCAACTTGTAACAACTACGCCTTGAAGCCGATATCTACCTCGCGGCTCGCCCGTGGCTTCGGGTGCGATATGAGGTCGCACGCTTTGAGTGATTACCTGAAAGGAGGCTCGACGATGTCGAGTACGTGATCCGGGTCGGTGTCCGAGACCCGTCCCCACCTCCGTGGACGCAGCCCGCGTACGAGAACCAACTGCGGGGCCTGGTGCCGCAGGACCCGCCACGGGGAGCCATAGTCGAGCGGGATGGACCGCTGGCGCGAACCCACCATGGCACCCATGGGACCGTCGACCACGCTGGTCTCGCCTGCGACGACCTGGCAGGACCGATCCGCCGGCAACTGGAAGCGCCCTGTGCTCCCGGCTCGGTGGTGGTGGCTCAATCGCCGGGCGGATCAGGAAACGCGCCCTGGGCGGAGGCTTCGGCGGCATGGTCTTTGGGGAGGCCGGTGTCGGCGGTTACTTGGTGATGGCGTCGAGCAGGTAGCGGCGTTGCTGCTCGGTCAGGTCACCGATACGGCGATTGGCGTCGATTCCGCCTACCGTCAGGAGCTTGGCGATCTCGACAGGGCTGTGGCCGGGCAGGATGGACAGTAGCCATCCGACCCAGGCGTTTTTGACGGCGTCGTCGGTGCGGGCCAACACCTCGGTCAGGGTCATCCGCCCGGTGATCACCGCTTCGCGCAACTGAGCCTGGGTCAACGGAGTCGGCGCCTGCGGGGTCGGCGGCCGGGCAGAAGGCGTGGGGGCGGGTGAGGCGGGTGCCGTATGGCCGGCGACGTGGGGTCGGTGCCCGGTTTGCGGGTGGTCTTCACCCAGTACGCCGTGCGTGGCGATCAGGAGGGCGCCCCCGGTGACGGCGACGCCTGCGGCGACGGTCAGGTGGCGTTTGGACAGTCGACCGCCCTCTTGGCCGGCGGCGGCAAGTCTGAGGCCGACGATTGCGGTGCGCAGCAGCACACCGGTGACCATGCCGAGTAGGAGCGGCACGATCTGGCCGGGCAGCGGGGCGATGGTGGCGATCAGAATGCCGGCGGCCGGGCTGAGGCAGGAGACCACCAGCCACGGAGCCAGGCGCTGCCTGGCCATGTCCAGCAGGGCGGCCAGGGCCAGTCCTTCGCCGGCCGAGTGGACCATGAGGGCGATGACGACCACGGCGGAGGCGGTCAGTGCCAGCGTCGCGCCTTCGATCGCCCGGTGCAGGGTGAGGGCGGCCGCGGTGCCCATGCCGCCGAACAAGGCGGCGTCGACGGCTTCCTTGACGCGGCGGTGCAGGCCGGGCGCGTGCCTGCCACCGACCGGCCTGGATCCCCCGTGCCCGTGCCCGCAGCCTTTGCGGGTGAAGTGGGTGATCACCAGGAAGCCGAACACGATGGCCAGCCCGACGGCCCACAGGGGTACTCCCGTCTCAGCCGCATCTCGCCAGGCGTCGGGCAGCAGGTCGACCAGGGCGGTGATCAGCATCATCGCTGAGGCGATCGCCAGCCACACCGTCACCTTCGCGGAGTTACGCCGGGCCAGCCACGCCCCGGCGAGCGTGGACAGCGACATCAGCAGCACCGCAACCCACGCGCCGGCACCGGGAGATGCTCCCTGCAGCGCCGGTCCCAGCGCCGGCGTCCCTTCGGCCATCAACATGTCTCACCACCTCTTATCGGGATTGGATCGCAGAAGAGTTTTTTCGAACCGGCCGGCGGGTCGTTCAGCGCTCTTCGGCGGCGGGGCCACCTGCAGGCGTGCCCGCCGGCGTGTCGCCGGCCGGGTGCGATGCCGATTGCCTTGACGCCGGCTGCCGGCCGGTGGCTATCGGTGACGGCGGCGGTGTCAGCCCCAGCTCGCCAAAATCGGCGAGTTCACCGAGCAGGCTCTGTAGTTGGTCGACCTGCGCTTGCAGGCTGCGCTTGAGGCGGTCGCCGTAGTCGGCGGCGAAAGCGTTGAACTCCTCGGTCCGGCGTTCCAGCTCCTGTCCGCAGGAGGCATGCACCTCTTGCCGCAGGACGGCGGCACGGTCGCGGGCTTGCGCCAGGATCACCTCGACCTGCTGTTCGGCGGCAGCCAGCATCCGGTCGGCACTGTCCTGGGCCATCGCCATGATCCGCGTCACGCGCTCCTCCGCCGGTCCATCATGCCTGGCGGCGCGCTCAGCGGCGGCCGCTCGGGCGTATAGCTCCGCGTTTTCTTGCACGAGCGTGGTGAAGGTGGTTTCGATGTGGCCGAGGAAGGTGTCCACCTCGGCCAGGTCGTAGCCTTCGCGCAGCCGGACCACGGTGAACACCTGGTTGCGCACGGCGGCGGGGCTCAGTCGGCTCACGCTGGCGGGAAGGCCGGTGCCGAGCGGGGAGGTAGGGGTGTGGTCGATCTCGTCGATGGGGGCGGATGCGTGCCCGGGCTCGTCGTGCATGGCCTTTCACGTAACCTTTCACCATGGTTTTCGAAGCGTGACCGGGACTGACGAGATCGGGAACTGGTGTCGTCTGACCGTTGCGGTCCCGGGCTGTGGGAGATGCCTGGCCATGCGGTACACGCCAAGGTCAGCTCATCGCGCCTGGCCTGGCCGCGTGGTGTTGAGTGAGGGTGGGTGTCTCACGACCGGCATGTTCCTCGGGCCCAGGCCAGGTAGTCGGTGCTCTGGTCGGTGAGGATGCGGGTGACGCCGTAGCCGGCCAGGCGTCGCCAGGCGTCACGGTTGTTGGGGGTCCAGGCGTAGACGGCCGCGCCCGCATTGCGGTAGGCGCGGACCCGGGCACGGGTCAGCCGGTCGTAGCGCACCGCGACGAAGGCGTACGTGCGGGCCAGCGCGACCGATGGTGCGGACCTGGTCACCAGGCCCTTGCGGGCCGGGATGGAATCCACCGCCCGTAGCGCCATGGGAGAAAACGAGGTCAGGTTCGCCCACCGAAAGGCGTCCTGGCGTCGATAGGCGTCGTGCAGGGCACGCAGGTCCGCGACGTCGGGAACCTGCTTGAGCTCGACCAGCGCCTCGCTGACTCGGCCGCGCAGCAGCGCCAATGCCTGGCCTAGCGTCGGCGGGTGCTGCCCGTCGCCGGTACGCAGCGCGCGAAACCGGGTCAGCGTCATGGCCGCGACGCGGCCGCTGCCGGTGGTGGTTCGATCCACTGTGGCGTCGTGCATCAGCACTGGATGGTGGTCCCTGGTGAAACGGACGTCGAATTCAACACCGGCCGAGCCCGCATCCAGCGTGCGACCGAACGCGGTGAGGGTGTTCTCCAACCCGGCACTCCGATCCCCCCGGTGGGAGACCACGCTCGGTACCGAACACCTCGTTGCCACCGCGGCGCTGGACGTGCGGGTGATCTCGGCAAGGGTGAGGACCGTCAGCAACAAGATCATCAACGCCTCTCCCCGCAGGATCCGGGGCGCACCGTGCGTCTGAGGTTTCCCGTCCCCGGCCGACGAACGTCGCCGGGGACGGGGGGTGTGAGCCATGAGCGGCTACCTGCGGCCGCTACTTGGTGACCTTGCGCAGGTAGCCGGCCGAGGCCCAGCCGCGCCTGCCGTTGGCGGCCATGACCTTGACCCAGCCCCTGGTCGGCTTGCAGGCGCCGGCGAACCGGCCGTCGGCCACCCGCAGCCTGGCGACCGGGCGAAAGCGCAGCCCGGCGCCGGAGCGGACGTTGAGGAAGCTGACGCGCCGCACGTGGGTGACCTGATAGGTGCAAGCCAGCGTCGGCCGGCCGGTCACGCCGACCGGACCGGCGTTGCGCACCTTGCGCAGGTGACTCGCCGAGGCCCAGCCGATCACGCCGCTGGCGCTCTTGATCCGCACCCAGCCGTTGACGCTCGTGCAGGCGCCGGCGAGCCGGCCATCGGCCACCCGTAGCTTGCCGACCGGGTGGAAGGTCTTGTCCGCGCCGGAGCGGAGGTTGACGTACTGGTCGCGGTCGATGCGGTTAACCCGGTAGGTGCAGGCCAGCGCCGGCCGGCCGGTCACGGCGAGAGGGGAGGCGAGCTTGCGGAGGTTGCCGGACGGAACCCAGCCGGTCACACCGGTGGCGGTTTTGACCCGCACCCAGCCGTTGACGCTCGTGCAGGTACCGGCGACCGGCGCCTCGCCCGTCCGTAGCGTGCCGACCGGGCCGAAGGCCTTGCCGGCACCGGAGCGGATGTTCAGCACGGCGCCGGAGCGCACGTCGGTGACCTGGTAGGTGCAGGCCAGGGCAGGACTGCCGGCCGTGCCGGCGAGGCGGGCGGCCGCGTGGGCGGGCAGGGCGGCCAGGATGAGTCCGCTCAGTGTGGCGCACGCGGTCAGGGTGGTGGTTCGCTTCGCGATCATTGCGATGTCTCCCTTTGATCGGCATCTGTTCACCGGCGCGGGGTCGGCAGCCTGGTCAAGCTAGGGGTACTTGACCTGCGATGCTCACGAAGGGTAATTTCCTCATTACCAAATGCTTAAACATATGACCAACTGAACAGATATTCATTGCGATGAACAGCCCGTACCCCGACGAGGAAAAGAGGTAGACGCCGTGCCCCCCGAACCATGCTCTGTGCACCTGTGCACCTGTGCGCCTGTGCACCTGAACAGCCATTCGCATGCGAGGGTGACTGCGCATCCCGACGCCCACTCCTCCTCGCTCGCGGACGCCGGGCGGGTGCAGAGGCGTCCGACGGGCGCTGCCGACCGGACACACGGTGCAGGAGCTTGCGCAGGTCTTCGGACTGCCGGCCGATCCCGGGAGGCTGAGGCTGACGGCCGCGCTGCTGCAGGCAGGAGAGAGGTGTGTGCGACCTGGCTGCGACCTCATGTGCGCTGCGACTGCTGCGCGCGCACCGCGTGGTGCAGGTCCGCCGAGCCGGGCGGCCGGCGCACTACCGGCTCGCCGACTCCCACATGCGGATGCTGTTCGCCCTGGCGATCACCCATATCGGGCACGACACAGAAACCCACCACCAAGGGGAGCGAAGCGATGGCTGAGCGTGGACATGGAGGCGGGCATGGCTCCGGACACGGGCATGGGCATGCGGTGAGCGCTGAGGCCGATCGCCGCTACCTGACCGGGGCACTGGCGCTGATCGTCGGATTCATGGCGGTCGAGGTCGTCGTCGGCTTCATCGCCCGGTCTCTGGCCCTGATCTCCGATGCCGGTCATATGCTCACCGACGCCGTCGCCATCGTCTTCGCGCTGATCGCCATGCGGATCGCCGCCCGGCCACCGCAGGGCGGCTTCACCTACGGGCTCAAGCGCGCCGAGATCATCTCCGCGCAGATCAACGGCATCACCCTGCTACTGCTGGCCGCCTACTTCACCTACGAAGGCGTCCGCCGCCTGATCGTGCCTCCCGAGGTTGAAGGCCGGTACGTGGTGGTGACCGGCCTGGCCGGAATCGTCGTCAACCTGGCCGCCACCTGGCTGCTGTCTCGGGCCAACCGCTCCAGTCTCAACGTCGAAGGCGCCTACCAGCACATCCTCAATGACCTGTTCGCCTTCATCGCCACCACGATCGCCGGAGCCGTCATCTGGCTCACCGGCTGGGCCCGTGCCGACGCGATCGCCGCCCTCGTCGTCGCCGTATTGATGCTCACGGCGGGCTGGGGACTGGTCCGCGACGCGAGCCGGGTCTTCATGGAAGCCGCTCCCGCGAACATGAATCCCGCCGAGATCGGCGCCAGAACCGCCGCTTTGGAACACGTCGTCGAAGTGCATGACCTGCACATCTGGGAGGTCACCTCCGGCTACGCCGCGCTGTCGGCGCACATCCTGGTCGCCTCCGGCGCCGACTGTCACACCGTACGCCTGGCCGCCGAGCGGATATTCCACGACACCTACGGCATCGAGCACACCACCTTGCAGGTCGACCACGCCCCACCGCAACTGCTGACCATCGGCGGCACCGACACCCACTGCGCCGCACCCCACGGTCCCACCCACCGTAGCCCCCCTCACGAAAACAGCACCATCCCCGCCACACCCCCGGCCGGCCACACTGCCCCCGGCGATCAAAGCGATGCGGCCCGCCTGTCACAGAGCCCGGAGTAGATCACGGCGTCCACCTCCGCGGCGATCATCGAAGGCGAGTTTTCGCGCTCTCCTGACGAGCCACAGGACCCCGGCGGATTCATCGGCCCACGCGCTGCGTCAAGGACAGGTAGGATCTGCCCGGCGAACGCTCCCCAGGTGAGGATCTCCGGTCGCGTCCAATGCCCGATCTTCACCACGCCACGCCCGAAAAGCTGGGATAACCACCCCGCAAAGCGCATTAGCCACACACTGGAATTTCACTGTTAGAGCAGGTCAGAGCCACTATTCGGTGAGCTTTGGCTGATCGATGTGGGGTGGTTCGATGAGTTTGTCGAGGCGTGAGATGGTCGCTGGACTGGGGGCGGTGGCCGTCTCCGCTGTTTCACCGCCGGTGATTCCGCCATCACCGGCGCCGCGGTTGCCGGAGGCCGAGCCGCTGATCGTTCCGGCCGATCGTAGGCCTGACCAGCTCGCCAGGGATGAGAGCTTCTGGGGCACTGTGGCACGGCAGTACCGGGTCAGCCCGGACTTCATCAACCTGGAGAACGGCTACTACGGGATCATGCCTGAGCCGGTGCGTCAGGCATATCACCGCAACGTGGACCAGCTGAACGAGCTGAACTCCCACCTGCTGCGCACCTCCTACACCGATCGGGCCACCCAGGTCAGGAAACGCATCGCGACCGTCCTGGGTGCCTCCCATGAGGAGATCGCCCTGACCCGTGGTGGCACCGAAGCCCTGCAGAACCTGATCGGCGGCTACAACCGGCTGCGGCCGGGCGACGCGGTGATGTACGCCGACCTCGACTACCACAGCGCGCGGTACGCCATGAACTGGCTGCGCGGTCGGCGCGGGGTGAGCGTCGAGCGGATGGCCATCCCCGAGCCGGCGACCCACCAGGCCACACTGGACACCTACGCCCAGGCGCTACGCGACCATCCACGGGTCAAGTTGCTGCTGCTGAGTCATATGAACAACCGCACCGGACTCGTCCTGCCGGTGGCAGAGATCGTCTCGATGGCCCGTGACAAAGGCGTCGACGTGATCGTCGACGCGGCCCACTCCTGGGGGCAGCTCGACTTCACCATCGGTGACCTCAAAGCGGATTTCGCGGTGTTCTCCTTGCACAAGTGGATGGGGGCGCCGCTGGGGTCGGGGTTCCTCTACATTCGCAAGAACCGCCTGGCCGACATCGACCCTGCTTTCGCCGACGAGACCTACTCCGGCCGCGACATCCGCTCGCGGGTCCACTCCGGCACCATGGACGTCGCCCCGATCCTCACCGTGGGCACCGCCCTGGACTTCCACGACACCCTGGGTGCCGCGGTCAAGCAGGCGCGGCTGCGCTTTCTGCGCGACCGCTGGGTGCACCAGGTGATCGACATTCCCAACCTGGAGATCCTCACTCCCGAGGAGCCCGCCATGTACGGGACCATGACCGCGTTCCGGATCACCGGACGCACCTCCGAAGCCGACAACGTCGCGATCACCAAGGATCTGATGGACAGGCATCGGATCTTCACGGTGCGCCGCGGCGGGCCGGTGCGGGGCGACTGCGTCCGGGTGACGCCGGCGCTGTTCACCTCCCGAGACCAGGTCGACCTGCTCGCCGTGGCGGTGCGCGAACTGGCCTCGCGGATGCGCCGCTGAAAACATGCCGGTCGGCGTAGTGCTCGGCGGTCCGCAGCGGGTCCAGCGGCACCTTGTCGTGATCATGGATGCCTCGCGTAGCGGGCCCGCCATCGGGCGGGCCCGCTACGCGCTCGGACACGCCCGCTTGGCGTTCTTCGGCGCGCTCAGCACCTCACACGGGGTCCGGCCGAGCCGTGACCGGGAACCCCGCGCCTGTTTTATGCCGTCGCCGGGGTGGTCTGTGGTGAGGCTGCCAGGTGTCCTGATCGATCCAGGGTGGCCACGGCGGCGGCGCTGCCGAGGCCGATCAGTGTCAG
>NZ_JBEOZN010000106.1:0-35039 GCF_040298085.1 Streptosporangium sp. NPDC001681
CAAAACACTTTTCCCCTCCCCGCCGCTTTTCCTTTGTGCCCCGGGTTGTGCACCCCGGCCGGGGGGGTGTTGGGGCGCGGCGGCACGGGAGGTGGGATCGCCGTGCCGCCGCGCGGTTCAGGGTGGATCCGTCGGTTCGGTGTAGTGCTTCCCGAGACGTTCGGCGATGCGGCGCGCGACCTGCGGTAGGTCGTCTGTCGGTGCCTGCTCTGCGGGTTCTTCGAGGAAGTGGGGTCCCCAGCAGAAGACCGTGCCCGCAGTGTCGGCCCACACGGTCAGGTCAGTGTTGATCACGAGGCGGGGCCGGCCCTGGTCGTAGGAGATGGTCGGGTAGATGCGGTGGGTGTGCAGTTCAGTGCGCAGGTGCTTGAGGGCAGTGACGGCGCCGGGGTGCCACCTGGTGGCGTTCAGCTGCTCGCCCGCTGGGGTGTCAGGGTGAGGGATCACGGCTGGCTCCCCTCCGGAGGCGAGGGGTGTGGCCCCGGGGCTCGTTCGGCGCGTCCTGGGGGTGAGGCGAGGGGTACGGACCCCGGGGCTGCGGAGGGTGGCGGGTCCGGGTGGCTGGCCGCGCCGGGTGTGGGCGGCGTGGGGGCGAGTGGTGAGGCCCGCCAGAGGTCGAGTTCTGCCTGTTGCATGAGGTCCCACAGGGCGGTGGCGCTGCTCGCGCAGACGATGCGGCACTCGTTGGGGTCGGTGCACTGCCAGGCTTCGAAGCGGCGGTGGCGCAGGCTCCAGATGACGAACCAGTCAGGTGCGTGCTGTTGGACCTGCTGGGCGGCTCGGGCCGCGTCGAGGTCAGCAAGGGTCAACATGCTCGGCCAGGATCACGTCGGAGAGCAGGGGCAGTCCGTTGCGCACCACATCGGCCGCATCCCTGGTATGCAGGATGGCGTGGTGCTCGGCGAGCTGTCTGGCCGCCGCGAGCAGTGTCAGCTCGGAGCTGAGCAGCGGGCTGCCGGCGTGGTTGAGTTCGGGGCTGGTCCACCAGAACCGCTCGCCATCGGTGTAGGCCAGCAGCCCGTAGTGGACGGAGACGATGGCGTTGCCGGAGGCGAGTTCGTGGACGTCCGCGTGAATGTGGTGAACCTCGGCCAGTACGGCGGCCAGGTCGTGGGCGTACTCCACGGCGGTCATCGAGGAGGTGGGACCGCCACCGTACCTGCGTGCGGGGGTGTCGCCCCGCTCCGGGTTACTCATGCCGCGACCTCCTGGTACGGGTGGTGTCGCCAGGACGAAGGGGCGTCCGGTGAATGGTCCCGGCCGGGAGCGACGGTGAGCCCTGGCCGGGGATCCTGGTGGGTCCGGTGCCGGTCGCCGGTGCTGGGGATGTCCGGTAGCACGGTGAGCGTCCGCTGGACCAGGGGCATGACGTGCTTGCGAGGGTCCAGGTTGGTGTGCGGCGGTGGGATGGGCGTTCGCTGGACGGCCGGTTCGGCGGGTCGCGGGTGTTGCGGCTGGCGGCCCGCGTTCTGGGATGGGTTTTCGGATGCGCGGGCCGCGATCAGGGCTCGCCGCCGGGTGAGCGAATCCCGGGCGAGCGCCAGGCGGGCCGCGCGCTCCTCGTGTGTTTCGACCGGCCGGTGCGGGCGGCACGCGCCGGGCACCACCGGGCGGCGCGCCTCCGTACGCCCGGCGGGCCGGGTGCGGGCCGATGGAGTCTCGCGCTCGGCCTGGCGGGGCGCAGGCACGACCGGAGCGAGTTTCGCGGTGACCTCGTGAGCAGGCTCGAAGGTCGGCAGAGTCCGGCCCAGACCGAGTCGGCGGCGTACGTCGAGGCGTTCGGCCATCAGTTCACTGGACGGCTGCGCGTACTCGTGGTCGGCGGCCCGGCCGGGGCAGCCGTGCGCGTACGGTGCGTGCCCGCAGATGGCGCATCCCATCGGCAGCGGCGGACTTTCAGCGAAACAGCCGCAGCGGCTCGCCATAGCCCGGTCGAGAATCGGAGCACTAGGGTTATGCATCGGGTCAGGACTCCCTTCCTGATCAAGAGGCCCGTACGGCGTGTCAGCGCCTGCGGGCCTCGCCTGTTTGGACAATCACCCCTCATGAGATCGCCGTAAAAGCACGCGTGACCAGGTGTGGGTAAGGGAAGCTGAAGGAAAGAGCTCTTTCCCCTGCCTCCGAAGAGGTGCGCCGATGATCGGAGAGGTCCCCCTTTGGGCTAAAAGGTTGCGAGATGAACGGCGTAACCGTGAATGGTCTCATCGGGACATGGCTAAGCGGCTGGTAGAGGCAGCCAGCAAGGAGACGCGCGATCATCTTCCCGCGCGTGAAAGCATCGTCCGAAATATCAAAAACTGGGAGGCGGGAAAGCATCGGCCGAAGGACCCATATCCGAAGTTGTACGCTCGCGCCTTCGGCCTCGACGAGGCTATTATCTTCGACGCTTCACCAAATGAACTAGTGGGCGTCGTAGTGGCTGACCCTGGCCTTCCGTGGGTATGGGAACCGGGTCCTATAGTGAGCGCTATTTACGACATGACTAGAAGTGATCTAATGCTTGATCGTCGCCAAGCCATCAGAGCGCTGTCTATAACGGCTGGGCTGCCGTTGATCGATCCTGTTCAGCGCTGGCTGGCTAAGACCTCGGAAGAGCTTCCTGCCACCTCACAGGCGGGCCGCATCGGCGTCGACGAACTGGCCAGGCTGGAGACAACCGCCGATGTTTTCCGGACATGGGGCGACTCCCAGGGCGGAGGCCTGGCACGTAAAGCGGTAATCGGCCAGCTCAACGAGGTCGCCGACCTGCTGCGAGATTCTCATCCCCGTGATATCACCGTGCGGCTGTTCCACGTGATGGCCAAGCTGGCGAAGATCGCCGCCACCATGTCGTGGGACTGCGGCATGCAGACCGCAGCGCAGAAGTACTACATTCTGGCCCTGCAGGCTGCCAAGCCTGCCAAGGATTGGACATTCGGGGCCAGCGTCCTGGCGTCCATGGCCCGTCAACTGCTCTACCTCGACCGGCCGCAGGACGCATTGGAACTGGTCCGTCTGGCGTTGGACGGAGTCCAGGCGGCTGGCACACACAGGGTGCGGGCCATGTTGCACACCCGTGAGGCATGGGCCTATGCCGCGCTGGGCAGGCCCGAAGCGTTCCGGCGAGCGACGGACAAGGCGGAGGACGCCTTTGGCGAGATCCGTACAAGCGACCTGGACCCTGAGTGGATCACCTACTTCGACGCGGCCGAACTCGCCGGCGTCACCGGAGGCCGCTACCTGGAGATGTCGCGCAGGAACGGCCAGTACGCGGCTGTCGCCGTGACCCACATCGGCCGAGCGCTGGAACTTCGCAGGCGAACCAGCATGCGCAGCCTCGCCCTGGATCAGGTAGGACTTGCCCAAGCGCACCTGCGGAACGGCGACCTGGACGAGGCGGTCACGGTGGGAAGCGCTGCTGCGGACACGGCCGGTCAAGTCCAGTCTGATCGAGTGCGCGTCCAGCTCCGCGAGCTGCATGCGGAGATCGCGGCACGGCGCGAACCCGTGATGGCTGGCCTGAGCGAGCGGATTCGGGAGACACTGGCAGGCTGAAAAGATCACTGTTGTCGATCAGGAGGCGCCGATGATGCGTATCGGTGTTACCGGCCACATGAACCTGACGCCGGATACGGCTCGCCTAGTGTCGGACGCGCTTCGCTCGCACCTGACAGAGGTAACCGGTGACGTGATGGGGGTGTCCTGCATCGCCCGGGGAGCCGATTCGTTGTTCGCCGACGCGGTCTTGGAGGTCGGTGGTGCACTCGAAGTCGTCCTGCCATCCCGTGACTATCGCGACGCCAAGGTCAAGCCGGATCACGCCGAGCAGTTCGACCGGTTGCTCGGCAAGGCCGCTCGGGTTCGCGTCATGGATTTCGACCACGCGAGCCGGGACGCGTATGTCGCGGCCAACGAGGCGATGCTGGGGTCGGTCGACGAACTCGTGGCGGTGTGGGACGGTGAGCCGTCTGTGGACGAGGGCGGGACAGCGGGCGTCGTAGCGGAAGCTCGGCGGCGCGGCGCGCGGGTGACCGTGATCTGGCCGGAGGGGGCCGCCAGAGGCTGAAAGGCGTCCCACCGGTCGGGTAGGTGCAGGGCTGGGTAATGAGCTTCTTCTCAACTGGACATATGGGTATTACGCGGGCCGTTGCCTTCTGTGGCCCCTTAATGATCTAGGAACCCTTGGCGTGCCCGTGACACGCCACCTGTTCCGAACCGGAAATCATCAGCAATCAGACATTTTCCCCTGCCTGCTGGACGTTTCTCCCCTGAAAAAGACTAAAATCCCAGCTCAAGAACTCCAGCACCGGCCCTCCGGGGTCGGTGAGGATCGCAACATGTTCGAAGGGTGGGGCAGGTGGGCCCCGGCGCCGCCAGCACCGGCCCTCCGGGGGCGGTGAGGATCGCAACACGCGGGCGGGGACATCACCTCTGGCACGGTGGCCTACCAGCACCGGCCCTCCGGGGTCGGTGAGGATCGCAACATCGTCCCCGCGGTCTTGGACAGGGCGGTGCCGGTGACGCCAGCACCGGCCCTCCGAGGTCGGTGAGGATCGCAACGCGGTGTTCTGCGCCCACCGCAGACCGAAGTCGCCGGTGCCAGCACCGGCCCTCCGGGGTCGGTGAGGATCGCAACAGCGGTGACCTGATGGTCATCAAGCTGCTGTTCGCCTCCAGCACCGGCCCTCCGGGGTCGGTGAGGATCGCAACGCTGAGAGGTTGCAGCGCGACTGGCGGCGGAACGCCCGACCAGGACCGGCCCTCCGGGGTCGGTGAGGATCGCAACTTGTCCATGCCCTTGACCTCGGCCTTGTTCCCCGAGGCCAGCACCGGCCCTCCGGGGTCGGTGAGGATCGCAACGTCGCCGACGGCGACGTCAACACTCAGGCGATCAGCCCAGCACCGGCCCTCCGGGGTCGGTGAGGATCGCAACCCGCGCCTGCCCGCCGGGGTCACCCCGGTGATCCCGCCAGCACCGGCCCTCCGGGGTCGGTGAGGATCGCAACAGGATCTGGCCGACGGCTGCGGTGACTCGGGACACCCAGCACCGGCCCTCCGGGGTCGGTGAGGATCGCAACCTCTGGCGGTCTCTCGCCGCTCACTGGTCTGACAAGCCCAGCACCGGCCCTCCGGGGTCGGTGAGGATCGCAACCTGCTCGGCTTCACGCTCCGCGGCTTCAACATCTGACCAGCACCGGCCCTCCGGGGTCGGTGAGGATCGCAACCTGCTCGGCTTCACGCTCCGCGGCTTCAACATCTGACCAGCACCGGCCCTCCGGGGTCGGTGAGGATCGCAACCCCGCGGACTCGCCAGAGCAGCACTCGGCCACATCACCAGATGGGCCCACATGAGGAGCAGCGGACCCGTGAGGTGGGGTTCCGTCTCCCGCACTGGAAGGACGCAGCCGACCGGATACTCAAAGGCAAGAACGTCGTCTGTCCGGCGCTGTCGGCCGAGGGCCGGTGCCAGGTGCAGTGAGGTCCGGCCGATGATCTACCGCCTGTACGGCGCAGCCGAGGGTCTGGCGTGCCCCCACGGGTGCGAGCCCGAAGGCGATCATCTACCGGCCGCCGAAGGATGGCGGCTGCGAGACGCGGTCCTGGAGCTGTAGCACGACGAAGACACCGCAGGCGCGGACCACGCGGTCCGCGCCCTTTTGCTCGTTCCCCGGCCAGTTATCTTATGCCGATTATATGATCCGAGTATGAGGAAACGAGCCGTCACCGTCACGGTGGACACCGACCTGATCGACTACGCCGAACAGCAGGTAGAAGGCGGTGACGCCCGCTCCCTGTCCGCCTACGTCAACGAGGCCATCGCGGCGCGAGTCCGCAGCGAACGACGCGCCCGCGCCACCTGGGGTGGACTCGTCACCAAAGCGCAGGCAGACCCCGACGCCGTCGCCCGCGCCGAACGCATGGCCGCCAACGTCAGGGCGAAACTCGGATGATCATCCCTCCGCTCATCCTCGACAAGACCGTCCTCGGCGAACTCACCTGCGGCGATACCGCGCTGATCAACCTCGTCCAGATATTCGACGCCGGCGAACAGCCGATGATCATCCCCGCGTTGGCCATCACCGGGGTCATGCTCGACAACAAGTCGCCTGAGGCAGCCGACGCACTGCGCGGCCTGTCCCTGATGGCAGGTGTCACCGTTGCCTCCCTCGACGGGCCCGAGGAGAGCATCGCCCTGGCCGACATGACCAGCAGGACTGGCCTGGATGTCTGGGACGCTCAGGCCGCCACCGAAGCCCTCGCCCGGATCGGTGCAATCCTCACCCTCGACGCCTCCCGGTGGGAGGAGCCGCAACGCCACATCGAGGAGCATCTGCAAGTGATCGAGATCTCCGACGACATGTAGTCCGATTGGAGGCGCCCGTGCCGAAACCAAGCGGACTGACGAGCAGCGCCGGGAACTCCTGGACGCTTACCAGACGGACGAGCCGCCCGCCTGGAGGACGAAGGATGGGAGCGGCACGTCAACGAGTGGCCCGACCTCGACGCGAGCACGGGGGTCTTCCTGCGTCGCACCGTCCAGGGGCACGCGCTCGACCGGGAGACCAGCACCGGCCCTCCGGGGTCGGTGAGGATCGCAACCGTGTCGTCTCGGTCGAGGACAAGGACGGCAAGCCGCCCAGCACCGGCCCTCCGGGGGTCGGTGAGGATCGCAACCTTGAAAGCGTCTACAACGACAACCATGGTGCACTCCCAGCACCGGCCCTCCGGGGTCGGTGAGGATCGCAACTATTCGGGCAACATGATCGTTGCTAGCGAGCTACGGC
The DNA here is from genome assembly GCF_040298085.1 of Streptosporangium sp. NPDC001681. Lineage (NCBI taxonomy): Bacteria > Bacillati > Actinomycetota > Actinomycetes > Streptosporangiales > Streptosporangiaceae > Streptosporangium > Streptosporangium sp. NPDC001681. Next base: position 6,765 of record NZ_JBEOZN010000106.1, read on the forward strand.
TACCAGCACCGGCCCTCCGGGGTCGGTGAGGATCGCAACACGGACAACTTCAAGCAGATGGACGTCGTGCTGGCTCCAGCACCAGCCCTCCGGGGTCGGTGAGGATCGCAACAGGCTGGTGACCGCGGTCTTGGCATCGGCCACCGCCGCCAGCACCGGCCCTCCGGGGTCGGTGAGGATCGCAACGAGGACTTGATCGCCCACCTGCCCGAGTAGGAGGCAGCCAGCACCGGCCCTTCGGGGTCGGTAAGGATCGCAACGTCACCACCACGCCCACCGGGATCCAGACGCGCGCCCCAGCACGGGCCCTCCGGGGTCGGTGAGGGGCGTAACTGACGACTCTGACCGCTACATCGACGCGGCCAATGTCTTTTTCGCGACCTGCACCGAATTGGTGAGCGAATTGAGCAGAGGCTCTGGCAGGGTCCCGGATCCCAGACCAGAGCAGATCACCAGCCTGGACAGCGCCTCGCGTTGCGCGTCGGTCAGACTCTTCGAAGTATCGGGGTAACCAAGCACGTCACGTGCGGCATATCCGTCGCCCGCCTCGATCACCTCTGTCGCCACCCGGGCGAGTACGCGGTCACCCACATCCGAATCAGCGCCCGCGAGGGTGACCACGGTCAGTCCCAGCCGAGCTCGGAAGACCGCGTAACCCGGCACCGGCTCCTGCCCAAGGAAGCACGCAACCATCATCGCGATATCCCGGCTGCTTGAGCCCCCGTTCGGGCCCGCACACATCACAGTCAAACAGGAAGCGACCTGTTTTTCCCATGGTTGTGTCGGTGTGCTCTCCTGCAGCATCGCCCGCGCCGTCTGCAGCGCACCGCGCAGGCAGGGGGCAACGATCGCGGCCTGCCGACCTTCCATGAGGTGCACGCCGATCCCCCGGTAGGTCTGGGCGTGTGTGACCGCGGCATCCCAACGCCCAGCGAGCGTGAGAGCGCGGATCCCGTCCTCGAGACACTGCCTCCAGACCCACTCGCGGAGCTTGTGATGCTCCTGCCGCGTACCGGTGAGGTTGGCCAGTGGCAGCGTGCGCCCGTCGACGGCCAGGTCGGTGTTCGCCATGACAGCCTGGTACATCGCTTTCAGTAACTGCAACGCCTGCCCTCCGGCGTCGGCGCGGATCTGAAGCCGAGCAAGGTTGACGACCGGTTCGAGCATGTACCTGGCCTGCAGCACGGAGAGCCGGGAGCGGGCCACGCGATAGACGTCGATGTGCTGCCAGCACAGGTCGCGGGCGTAGGCCGTCAGGCCGCAGTCGCTGGCCAGCAGTGCGGTCTTGTTCAGAGCGTGCGCTGCTTCGGCCATGCCGTCTGCGCCGGGCGCCTCGGCTGCGCAGACGATCTCAGCGATCTCGGTAACCCGCTCAGACTGCGACGGGCAGGCGGGTCGGGGTCGGCCCAGCAGCGGGAAGCGGCGCGCGGCGGTGCTCAGCGTCGTGATATCCATGATCAGCTCCTGGGCAGGATGGCTGCGCTCGCAGCGCGGGCGAGGATGCCTTGGGTGGTGGCCGACAGGCCGAACCGGTTCCAGTGGAAGATCAGCACATGGGTGAGAACTGCGCGCACCCCACGCTCCAAGCTGCCCTCTGCTGCCGCCTGACCGAACTGACGGCCGGCGGCCTGATGAGCGGCGAGCCAGGGTGCGGCAAAGGAGATCGGGCCGTCTGGCGCGAACAGTCCGCGGTTCGGCTGCACGGGTACGACCAGCAAGGTGCGCACGTCGTCCGCCAGGTCGGTGACGCGCCCGGCATCGGTGCCAGACGGTGCCGGACGTAGCCGAGCCACCCGGTCGAAGACATCACCACACTCGAACCAGTCCAATCCCGCCGCACGCAGCAGAGCACCGACCAGTACGAGAGACAGTTCCCGGCGGCCCAGGCCCGGTGAGTGTCGGCGCACGTAGTCCAGCACGCCACGGCTATCGGCGCAGAACAGGTCATGGACGATGCGCATCCCTACTGGTCCGCCGAAAGCAGCGGTCTCTGGCTCGTACACGGTCGGCCACCAGCGGGTGAGTACTCCGGCTGCGGTCAACTCGCCAAGCACGCGGTTCACGGCTGCGGTGTCCGCGCCGCGCAGCCGCAGCCGCCAGCAGGGGTGCTTACGCAGGAACCACCATCCGGCCGCGGCCCCGCTGCCCTGGAGCTGGTCCAGGCGCGGCCCGAGCTGTGTGGCTCCGGAAGCTTCCGCGGTGCTCCAGTCGGGAAACTGGACACGCAGCTGATACCACTCCTGGTCCGCGCGTCGTTCCAGCGCGGCGAGCCCAGCGGTTTGATACACCCGCAGAGCTTCTTGGAGGCCGGCTGGGTCCATACCGTTTTCAGCCGCGGTGACCTCAAGGTCCGCGCCCGCGAGCACGGCGAGTACAGAGTCCGAGAGCTGATACGGCGGGACGGTAATCAGGTGATCAGCAGGCATGCGTCCCATCCCGAGCGTGGCGGCGCGGTGTGCCGCGTGGTCTCCAGAGCCAGGCCCACACCGACGCCTCCGGTCAGCAGCCCGGTCTCGTCGTCTGCGGCGGCCGTGTGCCGGGCCAGTGCGGTGGCCAGCACGGAAAGCCGTCGCCCGATCGCGGGGGTCTGCGCGTCACGGGCGGCCCGGTAGGCGCTCTGGTACACCCCGGCCATTCCGTGGCACAGTCCCGCCTCGGTGATCCGCTGGAGCTGCTGATCGGTCAGGCACGCGACCAGGGTTTCCTCCGCGGCCTTACGTCGTGTCGGGTCGTCGGTGGCGATGGCCGCGAGCTGCTGGGCGCGGGCGATCCCGACCGCGCCGTAGCACCACGACGGTCGACCGGGGCCGTCCTGGACTGGGCGGCCGGTGCGCAGTTCCTCGCGGGTGAGCCACTGCGGCCACCACGGCCCATCTGCCGAGTCCTGCTGCCACCGGTCGAACCAGGCGCCCAGGTACGCGATCGCCTCGTCTTGGCCATCGACCACGCAACCGCGGCGTGTGGCGAGGGCAAGCAGGGCGAGTAGTCCCGCCGCGCCGTGCGCCATCCCGACATTCGCGTGCCCGCCGGGGGTCGGCAGGATCGGGTCCGGGTCGTGGGCTACCCACCAGCCCGGCAGCTCCAGCCCGTCCTCATGACGCGGCTCGATCAACCGGATGACGTAGTGCAAGATGTCGGCGAGGGTGTCGCTGCCGGGCATACGGTGCAGCAGGAGCGCGCCTATCCCGGTCAGCCCGTAAAAAAGGTCGTACTCGCCGAACGTGGCGCTCTGGCCGCGCTCGATCCGGCCTGCGGCGGCGGTCAGGCGTCGGCGGGCCAGGTGCAGCACGTGCTCGTCGAGGGCCGTGGCCGCCGACCGGTAGCGGGGATGTCCGTCAGTGCCGGCGGCGTGCAGCACGAAGCTGATGGCGGGCGCCCCGTAGTACAGGCCAACGTGCTCGGCGGCGTCGACCGGCCCGGTCGCGGCCTGCTGGATGTGTGTGCGCGCGCTTTTCCACTCGCCGGATCCGGTCAGGGCTCGTTCGATGTGAAGCAGTGCGGTCCCGGCCGCCCCCGTCGCCAGGGATTGACGGGCGGTCTCGTCGACGGTGAGCACCACCGGAACGGTGTTCACGTGGGCGTTCACAGGGCACCGGCCAATGCCAGGCGGCGTAGCGCGGCCGCGCGGGCGAGGCGGCCGGTCACCCTCTCAAACGCCGGATCGACACCGAGGGCGCGCACGTGGTGCTCGTGCAGCAGGGTGCGCAGCACACCTGTCGGGTCGCGCTGGGAGGCGAGGACGTGGTGATAAGTGGCCAGCGCCGCGTCCCGGACCTGCCATGCGGTGGCCACCGCGTCGCCGCCCGGCAGGGCGCGCACGGTCTGGAATTCCCCAGCGGGGTCGGCGAGGTGGAGCGCGTGGTCGCGCAGCGTCCGTTCCAACGGCCCGGTCTGCTGTTTCAGGCACCGGATCAGCGCCCGGTATCCGGACTGTGCGTCGGAGGCGAAAGCCGCGGCCAGGTGCGTCATCGAGGCGGCGGCCAGCGCTTGAGCTGGGAGTCCGGCGGCGTCGGCCATGGTGATCTGCGCGACGGCGGCCGTTGTGTCGGCGGCGAACACCTGCTCGGCCGCGATGAGTGCCGGGCCTTCGCCGTAGCGGGCGAGATGCTGCGGATGAGAGGCCAAGGTGAGCTGCGCAGGCAGGCCGCGCTCCTCCAGAGCGGCGGTGAAAGCGGCCAGGCGTGCGGCGGCGGGCCCGTACTGTTCGGGGTCGGTCAGGCGTAGAAACAGAGCGAGGTGCTGATCGGTTTCGGGCCGGATCATGTCGCGGTGCCGCCCCACCCACCAGCGCTCGACCAAGCCGGTGAGCTCGCCGGCGAACGCGGGAAGGTGCCTGACCAGGATCTCGTCGAACCGTGCGGGGTTGCCCACCAACTGTGCGTGCACCAGCGCCGCAGCGCCGGGCTGAAGGACGGTGCCCGGTGCCGTGGTCACCGGAAGGCGGCGCGGGGACGGGGTGATCGCGGTCATCGGGATCAGGAACTCCACGCGCCGTCCGATCCACTTCTGATCACCTGGCGTGTCGTCCTCGGTCAGTTCGATCCGTCCGGCTCGCGTCAGCCGTGTCCGCAGCAGGACGCGGTCCAGTTCCTGATCCAAATCAAGGGGAAGGCGTAGTTCCCCGTGACACAGCACGACTCGTGTTGGTATCCGCCATCGTTGCCGCCAGGAGCACATGGCCGCGTTCCACTGGTCGCCGGCGAGGGCGCCCGGCAGATCGGCGGAGGTGAGGATCCAGCGGGCTGCGGCCAGCACGATGCGCCGGTAGCGGATACGCGGGACATACGGCAGGGTACGGGCGGCTCCCAGGTCGAAGGGGCCGAACACCGCGCTGCGGGCATCGGCGACCTCGGCGAGGAACCGAGCCAGTGGCGGACTCTGGACGGAGGTGTCCAGTGCGTGCGGTATCCGGACAACCACGCGCCGGCGAGTGGAGCGCTGGATCAGGTACATCTGGTCGGCGTCGGCGGTGACCGCGAGGTCCTCCACGCCGATCACACCGCCCTCAGGGTGCTCGGACAGGGATACGACGTCGGGGAGGAGACGCGGGACGCGCACCACGTTCTCGTTGTGCGGGCAGCGCGGCGGGAAAGACAACTGCACCGCCACCACGGTGTCGTGCTCGTCATTCTGGTCGCCTGCCGCGTAGGACGCGGCCAGCAGGGCACGGTGCGCGTCGCTGAGCAGGGGGGCGAATCGTCCGGCCATGCTGGTGTGCGCGCGGGGCGCTGCGGTGACCCGCAGCTCGAACTCGCCTCGGTCGATCGCCTCAGGGGAGGCGGCATGCAGCGCGACACCAAGTTCGACGCGCTGCGGCACCACGATGTCGGCGTGCTCGCCTACGGTCAACGCCACGATGTCGGCGTCGGTCAGCTTGATCTCCTCGGCTCCGTCCAGGGCTGCCTTCTGGATCAGTGTCAACAAGGTGGCGTCGCGCTCGGTCAACATCCGCCAGGCAGGCCGGGCGCGCGGCGCGCCGAGATAACCGCCGGGGTATCCGAGCCCGGAATCGGCCACCAGTTCCCGTACCGGCACCAAGGCGCCGGGACCGTATCGGACGCGAAACCGGGCGTGGTAGTCGAGCCAGGCTGCGGCGCCGAAAGGTTGGGTGGTCAGGCGCAGCAGGACACTGGAGGCCAGCGCGGCCTCGGCCAGCACCCGCTCGGGAATAGCGATCCGTCCGTCAAGCCGCACATCGGCGGCCAGCACATGCCCGGTGCCAGGGGTCAGCGTGCTCATCCGCGCGGTGGCCGATGCCCGGATCGCCGCGGCCTGCCGTGGGTCGTCACACCTGTTGTGGCGGGCCAGTTGCTCGCTGATCTCCTCAAGGTGGCGCAGCAACGCCGCGATGCCGACCAGTTGCTCCGTGCCGGCCACGCGCAATGCACTGATCAGGTGGGTCAACCCGTCGACGGCAGTCATCGGCGGACGCAGGCTGGTGATCAAGATGCCCTGGTCGACCAGAGTGTGCAACAGAGCGTGGATCTTCCCCGGTGCCATGGCCGGGAAGTGAGCAGTCAACCGGGCGGCCAGCGCGTCAAACCGTATCGGCGTGGCAGCCACGGCCAGCGCGGCCTGCACGGGCCGGGTGTGGCGTACGGAGATTTCGCGCAGCGGTCCTGGAGTTCTGGTCCCCAGCACTGCTCGCCCGGCCACGATGAAGCGGCCGTCGCGCACGATCCCGGCGCTGTCGGCCACCACCGTCAACCGCGGGCGCAGGCCAGGGTGCTGCTCGATCTGGTCGATCAGCATCGTGAGCCATTCGGCGTCCGCGCGCACCAGCGCGCGGTGCCCGTCGCCGACCTTTGCCGCCGCGGGCCCGAGCTGGGCGGCGACGATTCCGGCGAACAACCCGAACGGGGTGGTACGCCGCTGCCAGCGCAGCAGATAAGAGGCCGTGGACACGAAGGCGCGGCGCAGGTCATCGGCGACGACCAGGTCGGGCCGTCCGTCGGGGGCGGTGTGGAGGAGCTGGTCGAGGCGCGCCCCCAGGACGGGGCTGGCCATCCGCAACGCCTCGCGTACCTCGTCGCGAGACCACACCTTCGCCAGCCACGTCCGGCCTTCCCGCTCGATCGCGGCCGGATCGGACATCTCTAGGTGTGCGGGCGGCTCCAGATCACCGGGATCTGTGGTCGCGCGGACCACCACCAGGCCGGTGTGCTGGTAGCGCGTGGGTACGGTCATAGTGATCCACTCCTCCTTGGCCGACGGTGAATCGCGCCGTCGGCGCCCAGGGTTGCCGGGCGCCGACGGCAGGAGCTTGGTTCAGACCGGGTCGTTGGAGCTGGTGCTACACGCGCTGGTGCTGCAGGTGCTGCCGCAGCCGTCGCTGGTGCCGCACATCATGGTGACGAGGGGCGTGGTGGCCTCCACCACGCGCATGTCCAGTTCGAACTCCTCGTCGGTGACCTCGGTGGCGTCGAGGGTCAGTGGAAGAGTCATGGAGTTCACTCCTTATTCCGGGGGTTGGGTGTGGTGCATCCTGGCCCGTGCAGGTGCGCATGGTTGCTCAGCCCGCTGCGGGCCAGGAGATCGTGACCAGGCCGTGGGTCTTGTGGAGGAGCACCGCGTCCTTGGGTATCTGGGCAAGGTCGCTGCCGGTCGGCCAGAAGGCGAACGTGGGGGCCGGGCCGCTTCGGGCCCGCCGGTCCCACACCTGGATCTGCTCGACCATCGCGGTCGCCACCTCCTGGCCGTGGGTTCCGTAGGCGTGCGCTCCGAACTCGACTCCGGCGCCCTCCAGGGCCGGGCGCACCGCCAGGTAGGCGAAGGAGTCACCGCGCACGACTCCGAAGGGAAACCAGCTTCCGCGCTCCTCGGCAAGCTCGATTCCCTCATCCACGGCGAGCCTGCAAAAGCCGGTCAGGAAGCTGGCGAACCACAGGTGCAGGTCGGCGAACGATGTCCGGTACCCGATCGTGACACCGGACCACAGCGCGGTGCGCTCGGTCGCCAGTACCCCGTCCAGCAGGCTCGGATCCTCCGGTGCCCCGTCGTCGAACCGCAGGTTGACGTGGCGACCCTGCGCGTCGGGGAGCCGGAAGACTCGCTCGGGGTGTTTCCCGTCGCCCTGCATCGCGACGAATCCGCATACCTCGGCGGAGGTGCTCACCAGGTGGTCTGCCTCGCGCCGGAATCCGATCGAGCGGGTGATCCCGTTCATCACCAGTGGCGCGACGATCACTCCGCCGGCAGTCAGTTGTTCCAGCCACGCCGGAGGGATATCCCACGTGCCGACCGTCGAAATGATCGCGTCGAATGGGCCGAACTCGGGCACGCCGTGCTCAGCGTCGGCTAGCACGACTGCGACCCGGCCGCCGTACCCGGTCGCCTCCAGCAGGGACTGGGCCCGATCGGTCACCTCCGGGTCGATGTCCACGCTGACCACCCGGCCCTCCGGGCCGACGACCTCAGCCAAGAGCGCGGCGTTGTAGCCGCCCGATCCGATCTCCAGCACGCTCCTGCCGGGCCTGATTTCCGACTGCTCGATCATTTGGGCCTGGATGAACGGCGCGCTGATCGACGAAATGATCACACCATGCTCGTCCGTCTTGGTCGCCACCGACTCGTCGGCGTTGTAGGCGACCTCCAGCGGCGTACCCTCCGGTACGAACAGGTGCCGCTCCACCACGGAGAACGCATCAGCGACCCGATCGCTGAGGATCATCCCCTGCTTGCGTAGTTTCTGGACGAGAGCTTCGCGTAGCAGTCCAGCGGAAGGGCCGGCGTCGGCCTTCGTCTGCCGTGTAGTCATCAGCGGATTCCTTCAAGGGTTGGTGAGGGCGGCGTATCGCCGCCACGGAGATCGTGGTCCCTTTCCTCAACCGGGTTGGCGTCTTCACGAAACATTGAGACGTGGGGTCCGGACGACCCCTGACCGCGGGGAGAACCGTCAGGTTCAGTACTCCCCGCCGAGAGGGGTAGGCGAGCGAAGCGGTCGGCGGCTACGGTCATGGAGAGTCGTGCTCACCGCCAGGAGGTGCGAGGAGATGGACGGCGAAGCACGCAGGCTGATGAAGGAGTTGGCCGCGCGGATGCGCCGTGACGGTTCCTCCACGGCCCGGATCGCCCAGGTGCTCATGCAGCGCTTCGGCCTGAACCCCCGCGTCTGCTATCGGCACGCCCTAGGCCTGAGCCAGGCGCAGGTCGCCGACCTCTACAACCGACGTTGGCCGGGATTCGTCCCGAAGACCTACAAACAGATTTCCTACTGGGAGCGGTGGGGTGGCCCAGGAACGGCCGGGTCGTCCTCGGCGCGTGCGCCCTCTTTGGAAGACCTGGGCCGGCTGGCGGCCCTGTACAAGTGCTTGGTCGATGACCTGCTGTACGGGCCCCAGAGCCTCTGCGCTCCATCGGCGCTCACCATCCCATATGAGGTGATGAATGATGTGCTGGCCGACCTGCAGCGCCCGGCCGAAGCGACGGCGACCTACCCTGAACAGTGCGAGAACGATGCGGTTGTCGCTTTGCGCACCCCCATCGGGGATTGGAGCATCACTGTGACCATGTCGCGCCGCAGGTTCAGTACGCTGCTCGCCACAGGCGGCCTGGCAGCACTACTGCCCGATGCCGTTCTGACCTCGGCGGGCGCCGAGACGAACACCGTCGTCACCTCCTACCGGCGGATCCTCATCGCCCACCAGAGCGGGCACTACCTGCTGGCCCCAGCCGCCCACATCGAAGCTCTCGTCGACACGCTACGAGACAGTGCCGCCAGCCGCGACAGTGCTGACGCCCGGCTGCGGCGTGACCTGCGCGGCCTGCAAGCCGAGATCGCCGAGCACCTTTCGTGGCTGCACCGGGAGATCGCCGACCTTGACAATTGTCGCCGCTGGGCGGCGAAAGCCACTTCATGGGCGCTGGAAGCGGGCGACACCACCATGGCGACGTACATGATGCTGCGCACCGCGACACTGGCCCTCGACCACGGCGACTATCCGCGCGCCATCGAGTTGGCACAGGCCGCCCAACACACCACGTGGCAGATCCCCGCTGTTCTGCTGGGCGTGGCCCGGCTCTACCAAGCGAGAGGTGTGGCCGCGACCGGAAGCATCGACGCCTTTGAGTTGGATACCGCCGACGAACTTCTCGCGAGTTCGCCGGGCCCGGACGATCCGGCCTACCTACGGTTCTACGGCCCGCGATTCGCCGAACTTCAGCGCGCCACTTGCTACCTGTCCGCCGGACAGCCCAGTCGGGCCGTCACCATCTTGCAGGCACAGTTGACCGGGTTGCCCGCCACCTACCACCGCGACCGCGCGGTGCATCTGGCCCGCCTCGGCATTGCCCACGCCGCCGACCACGCTCCGGATGCCGCCGCGATCGCCGGCCTGGCCAGCCTCACCGAAGCACGCCAGGCCGGCTCTCAGCACGTTGTGGCCGAGTTGACCCCGCTTCGAGACCGGCTTACCCGCCACTGGCCCACCCAATCCAAAGTCCGTGAATTCCGCGAGGCGCTCGCCACGTTCTCCGCATCGTGATCTCCCCGCGCCAGGGCACAGCGCAATTGAGAGACCTTCGGGTGGTCGGCTTGGGTCAGATAAGCACCCAGTTGGCTACGTCGCCTACCCCGAACGGCTCCGCCATGTGCCCGTCCCGCCCGCTCTGCCCGGGAAGGCGTGGATCAACGAGCCTCGACCGTTCACGATCGAGACCACGGAGGATCGGCAGGCAAGCAACGCAGCATGATGTGTGTCATCCGGCTTGACACCTACCGGCTCGCAGGCCAGGCATGATTGGGCGACACCTCCGGCAGAATGGTGTCGAACGCCGGTCGAGGTCGGTGCCCTGTCGGAGGTTGCGGGGGTATCACCTGTTCCTCGCTCGAATGTCGAACGTGTGGGCGCCACGCAAGCCGTTGCCTCCTGTGGCTCCTTGTTGATCTAGGAACCCCCAATATGCCCGCGACACGCCACCTGTTCCGAACCGAAAATCACCAGCAATCAGACATTTCATCCTGCTTGTCGGATGTCCTCCTCCTTGAAAAGAGCTAACATCCCAGCTCAAGAACTCCAGCACCGGCCCTCCGGGGTCGGTGAGGATCGCAACGCTCGCGTCGTGATCACCACGAATAGCCGCCATGCGCCAGCACCGGCCCTCCGGGGTCGGTGAGGATCGCAACATCCGGCCGGATCGCGACTACGACCGGGCCAACAGCCGCCAGCACCGGCCCTCCGGGGTCGGTGAGGATCGCAACCCCACGGATGGCCAGCGCATCAAGTTCCGCAAGGGGCAGCCAGCACCGGCCCTCCGGGTTCGGTGAGGATCGCAACTTCCAGCACTTCGGGCACGAATGCGAGAGCGGCCCCGCCAGCACCGGCCCTCCGGGGTCGGTGAGGATCGCAACAACGAAAACCATCCCCGCTACTCCGAAGGCGCCGAATTCCCAGCACCGGCCCTCCGGGGTCGGTGAGGATCGCAACCTGAATCAGGTCTAAAAGCATCAGGCCACGTCCCACCCAGCACCGGCCCTCCGGGGTCGGTGAGGATCGCAACAAGATGGTCAACGACGGACTCCGCGGCGACCTGCCCCCCAGCACCGGCCCTCCGGGGTCGGTGAGGATCGCAACTTGCACTTAGATCAACCCCAGCAGGGTCGGGAGTCCCCAGGACCGGCCCTCCGGGGTCGGTGAGGATCGCAACGGCTCCGACGACTGCCCGTTCTGCAACTCCCTGGATGGCCAGCCAGCACCGGCCCTCCGGGGTCGGTGAGGATCGCAACACGTAGGTGGCTGGTGAGAGCGTGAACCAGCGTGGTCCCCAGCTTGGCGCCTCAGCGGGTGAAGCCGGTGGGTGTGCCCTGTGTCGCGTCGCGGATGGCTCGGGCGGCGTTGATCAGGCCGATGTGGCTGAAGGCCTGTGGGAAGTTCCCGATGGGCTCTCCGGTGACGGAGTCGACCTCCTCGGCCAGTAGGCCCACGTCGTTGGCGTAGGAGGCCGCGGTCTGGAACACCCGCTTGGCGAGGGCGCCCTCGCCGGTGAGGGCCAGGGCGTGGGCGAGCCAGAAGGTGCACAGCAGGAACGTGCCCTCCCGGCCGGGGAGCCCGTCGGCGACGTTGTAGCGGTGCACCAGGCCCCTGACGTCGGTCAGGCGCACGGCGATGGCGTCCACGGTGGCCCGCACCCGGGGGTCGTCGCCGGGCAGGAACCCGACCAGGGGCATCATCAGCGCGGAGGCGTCCAGCTCGGTGCCGGTGAACGTCTGGGTGAAGACGCCCATCTGCTGGTTCCAGCCGTGGGTCAGGATCGCGGCGCGGATCTGCTCGCGGGTACGTGTCCAGTCGGCGACGCGGCCGGTGGCCCCCAGCAGTGGGGCGAGGGCGATGGCCCGGTCCATGCCCACCCAGCACATGAGCTTGGAGTGCAGGAAGTGCCGGCTGGGGCCCCGTATCTCCCAGAGGCTCTGGTCCGGTTCCCGCCAGCGGCGGGCGGCCGTCTCGGCCACTCCGACCAGGAAGGAACGGACGAGTGGGTCGAGGTGGCCGGCGTCGCGGTAGATCTGGTGGGCCGCGTCGAGCAACTCCCCGTAGACGTCGGTCTGGCGTTGCAGCCATGCGTCGTTGCCGACGCGCACGGGGGCGCTGCCCCGCCAGCCGGTCAGGTGTGGCAGCGGCCGTTCACTCAGGTCGCGCTCGCCGCCTATGCCGTACATGATCTGCAGATCCATGCCGAGGCCGAGCCGGGTGGCCGAGGCGCGGGCGAGGAAGGCGAAGAACGCGGTCTCCTCCATCTCGCATGCGGCCGTGGCGAGGGCCTGCAGGGTGAAACTGGTGTCGCGGATCCAGGTGTAGCGGTAGTCCCAGTTCCGCTCTCCACCGATGTTCTCGGGTAGCGAGGTGGTGGCCGCGGCGACGATGGCTCCGGTGGGGGCGAACGTCAGCGCCCGCAGCACCCGCCCGCTCTGGCCGACCTGATCCTGCCATGGACCTTGGTAGCGCGCGTGCAACCGGGACCAGGAACGCCAGCCCGCGACGGTGTCCTTGAGGCGGTGGTGGACGTGCCGCGGAGGCCGACGCGGGGGTTCGGGGCCCCAGGCCCAGCCGGCCTGCAGCGCCAGGCCGAGGCGTTCTCCGGCTCGCAGGGTGACCGTGGTGTCCGCGACCGAACCGCTCACCCGCAGTTCGAGGGGGGTCGACAGGGTGAGGACCAGGGCGCCGCCGTGTGCCACCAGGCCGCCGCGGATCGGTTGCATCAGCGGCTGGACGAGCCCGAACTCGGGCCGCGGCGCGTACACCACCTCCACGGGCACGCGTCCTTCGACACAGGTCACCTCGCGCAGCAGGATCCCGGGCGAGGAGGCGCCCATCGAGTGACCTCGTTCCCTGTTGCCCAGGGCCAGCGCGTCGAGGAGCACCACGGTTCCGTCCGCGCCGCGGAAGGTGGTCTCCAGCACCAGGGTGTCGTTCAGGTATCTACGGGTGACCTCCGCGGGCCGGGTGGGGCGGATGGACCAGTATCCGGCATTCTCGTCGAGCAGCCGGGCGAAGATCGACGGGCTGTCGAAGCGCGGCATGCAGAGCCAGTCCACCGAGCCGTCGGAGGTGACCAGGGCCGCGGATCGGCAGTCCCCCAGCAGGGCGTGGTCGCTGATCGGCCGCGTGCTCAAGGAGGCATCCTGGGTCGCGGCGGCCGGAGGCGGGTTCGCGATCCGGAGGAGGACCTGTCCCGGCGCAGTCGAATCGCGTAGGCGAGTGCCGATCCGGCGAAGAGCACGCCGGTCACCAGCAGCCATCGGCCCAGGTACGGGCTGGTGTCCAGCCCCGATGCCTTCCTGTAGTTGTGCTCGGCGAACCGGAGGATGAGGGGAAACCAGACGAGCAGCAGCAGTCCGGACAGCGCGGCCGGTACGCGCAGGTAGTTGACCAACGGTGGCCACTGGACAGGGCCGGACGGCGGCCTGCGGCGATGCCACGGCCGGCGCTGCACGACGATGTCGGCGAGGGAGTAGAGCGGGTACAGCAGGAGGTCGTGGATGATCGCGGCGCCGACGAACCACACCAGGAAACCGGCCAGGATGCCGGCGGCGACGACGCGGCCGGCGGCGTACCCGGCCAGCGCGAAGCAGGCGATCAGTGCCAGCAGGTGCAGCGGGTCGGCCCCGTAGCGGGTCGAGACCCACCGGTACACGCCACGGATTCTGGAAGGCATGGCCCGTCCCCTACGCCGCCGGGTGGAAGCTGAGCTTGCGGACCCACTTGGTGTTGTGCACGCCGGGGATGTTCGGGCCGATGACCCTGGCGGGAAAACCGTGATCGAGGGAGAGATCGGCGCCGTTGACCCGCAACGCCAGCAGGGAACGGGGGTCGGCCACCTGCCGGGCGCTCAGCGACGCCTGGCCGAAGGCGCCCCCGCGTTCGAGGGACTCGACGAACACCTCCACCGTGCCGGGCGGCATCCCCGCCAGCCGGGCCAGATCGGCCAGCCGTACGCCGGTCCAGGTCTGCTCGGTCGACCACCCCTCCACGCACGCGATCGGCAGCGCGTAGGTGTGCTGCGGCATCGCCAGCAGCTGCGCGCGGTCCAGGCGGACCGGGTGCGCTCCGGCCAGTTCCAGCCGCCAGCGCGGGCCGGTGCCGGCCGGATCGATGTCCGCGGCGGCCGCGGTCCTGTTCACCTGGAAATCATTGGGGCCCGGGCCGTAAACCCGTCCGCGCGGGGCCAGCAGCGCGGTGCGGCGCATCGGCCCGTCCATGGTCTGGCCGACCGACAGGCCGAACATCGTCAGCGAGGCGCCACCGACGAAGGCGAGCGCGCCCCGCCGCGAGATGGTGGGTGCCGCCGGGCGCACGGGGACCAGGCCATCGGGATCGGGCGGTTCCGGCCGGGTGTCCCGCAGGCCGGTACGCAGCTCGCGGCGGATGCTCCGCGACCGCAGCGACCGGATCATCTTCGGCAGCTTGAAGGCGACGTGGACGACGAACGCCGCGAGGAAGATCCACGCGCCGTACAGGTGCGCCGGGTAGAAGGAGAACGGGAAGACGTAGAAGACCTGGACATTCAAGATGCCGGTGACGAATTCGAACACCGCGCCGCCGACCAGGAGCAGCAGGCTGGCCCGCTCCACCGCCTCGGCGAGGGATCGGGCCGGCGGCCAGAGGAACAGTTTGGGGATGACCGACCACAGCTTGGCCAGCAGCACCGGTACCAGCGTCAGCCCGAGGATGACGTGAGTTCCCTGGGTGAGCCGGTAGAGCCAGGACGGGTGCGTCGGCCAGTCGAAGAGGTAGAAGCCGAGCAGCCCTCGCTCGGGAGTCGTGTCGTTGACCGGCAGCCGCGGGTTGTAGGCGGCGTAGGAGATCAGTCCGGTGATCGCGACGATCGTGATCCCGACCAGCAGGACGAGGCCGAGCATCGACGTCAGCCACGGGCCGCGCAGCGGGCTGCGCCAGAACTCCGGCCGGAACGGGCCGGGTGGTGGGTGTGCTGTCAGCCACGCTCTCGGGCTCGTGGCTTTCGTGCCCGCTCCCGTGGCGGGCTCGCGGTCGTTCTGAGCGCCTCCCGGCGGTGGCCGATCCGACACCGATCACCCCCGAATCCGTGCCCCCGCAGCGAGACAGGTGTTTCGACCTCGGGGCGCCTAATATCGGAAATGTACCTTTCGGGCATTGTAGCGTACCGCTGTCGAATGATCACGGAGCGCGGTCGAATGTCTGGGGCTCGCGTGGGCGACGGCGGTCAGCCGAGCCGGCGTGCGGCCTCCGCGCAGGATCCTCGCCCCAGGGGCAGCCACAGGGTCATGGGCCGCAACGGTGACCCGCCGATCGGACCGAACGCTCCGTCCGGAACGTCCGCCATCAGCCTCTCGGGACAGGGGCGGTAGTACCGTGTCAGGTCGGGGGGAAATCCATCGAGGTCGGCGGGGTGCTCGACCACGATGGCGGCGAATCGCCGTCCGGCCACCGCGCGGGCGATGCTGCGCTCCAGTTCTCCTCGGGCGGCGCGGTCGGTACCCCGTAGAACGTCGTGCACGGCCGCTCGGTGGGCCACGGGCGGCAGCCCCGCGGCCATGATCAGGCCCGGATCGGAGAAGACCGCCACCGGCCCGTCGAAACCCGCTGCCCACGCTCGGAGCCGATCACCGACGCGGCGTTCGGCGGCGCTCGGAACCGCCTGGCCCACGGCGAAGGTGGTCGTCGCGAGGACGGCGATCTGCAGCAGAACCAGCGCCCCGGCCACCGCCCCGCCCGCCCTCGAACCGCCCATCCCGATCCCGGCGAGCAACGCCACCGCCGCGTAGACAGGGAGCATGTTGTTCACCGCGCCGCCGGTGTGCAGCAGCCCGGCGTACCCCTCCACGGCGAGCGCGAGACAGCCCATGGCGAGAACCGGCGGGGTCCGCCGTAGCGCGAGCAGGGCGGCCCCGAGCGCGATGCCGAGGGTGGGAAGCAGGTACCACGTCCAAAATCCCGTCACCGCGGAGTGCTCAAGGGGGTGCTGGGCCAGCAGTTCGACGACATAGAACACGTACCAGCCGTGGCTGGTCACCTCCCACAGGAGGGTGGTCAGCCCGGCCACTGCCGCGAAGGTCACCGCCAGCACCCCGCCCAAGCGGCGCCGGGGGCCGAACAGCAGCGCCGCCGTGATCGCCGCCGCCTCGGCGAGCGCGCTCTGTTTGGTGAGGAAGGCCGCGGCGAGCAGCAGTCCGGCGGCCATCGCGCCGCGTGGCCGTCGCATCCACCGGGCGGCGTACAGCCCGGCGAGGCTGAAGGCGAGGAACAGCGAGTCCACCCGGGCGAAGTCGAACCAGGTCCCGGCGGCGAAGTAGGTCGCGGCGTACAGCCCCGCCGCGGCGACCCCGGCGGCCAGGTCTCCGGTCTCGCGCTGGACCAGCCGGGCCAGCAGGACGAAGCAGCCGAGGGCGGCGAGGAGCGAGACCAGACGGAGCGGGAGATAGGAGACCCCCAGCACGCGGGCCAGGCCCGCCGAGGCGGCGAAATACAGCGGGGGGTAGGCATCGGGCACGTAGTCGACCGTCGGAGCGGCGTACAGCGGCCGGCCGCCGAGCAGCCGGTCCATCTCGACCAGGGAGTTGCCTTCCAGCCACTCCAGAGCGTACGGGTGGCCCACCCGGCTCACGGCGGCACCCAGGTATACGGCGATCGCGACGAGTCCCGCCGCGGCGGAGAGGAGGATCGGAACCCGCGCGGCGCCACCCCCGAGACCGGAGGGCAGACGGGGGGTCCAGCGCGGAAGGCGGAGGCGGGGAGCCGGCGGGCCGAAGGTCCCAGCACTCACGGCGGGGCTTCGGCGTCGCCCCGGCAAACTGGGAACACATCCACGGCCACACCGTCACGCTAACGGCGAAGCCCCGCGAAGGCTCTCTCCCACGCCGACGTGGCGCACGTCCGCGCCCGCTCCGTTCCTCAAAGGCCGTCAGGGCGGCCCTCCCGGCCTCCTGGGCCGATGAGGAACGTCGCACTAACGTTGATCTGGTGAAAGTGCTGGTCACCGGCATGGCCGGGTTCATCGGAAGTCATGTGGCCGAGGCGCTGGAGGCCGCCGGCCACGAGGTCACCGGCCTCGACCGCCGGCCCGCGGGCGGCTGCCAGGCCGGTGACGTGCGCGACGCGGAGCCGCTCACCCGGTCGCTGCGCGGGGTGGACGCGGTGGTCCACCAGGCCGCGAAGGTGGGTCTCGGGGCCGGCGTCTCCGACCTGCCGGACTACGCGTCGGTCAATGTGTACGGCACCGCCGTACTTCTGGCCGCCATGGCGGAGCACGATGTGCGGCACCTGGTCCTGGCCTCGTCGATGGTCGTGTACGGCGAGGGCGCCTACGACTGCCCCGCGCACGGCCGGGTCCGGCCGGGTCCCCGCGCACGGGAGGATCTCGCCCGTGGCGTGTTCGAACCCCGCTGCCCGCGGTGCGGAGCGGAGCTGACCCCCGCCGCGATCGACGAGGACGCGCCCGCCGATCCCCGCAACGCCTACGCCACCACCAAGCTCGCGCAGGAGCACCTGGCCGCCAACTGGGCACGAGAGACCGGCGGCACCGCGGTCGCGCTGCGCTACCACAACGTCTACGGATCGAGAATGCCCAGGGACACCCCCTACTCCGGGGTGGCGGCCGTTTTCAGGTCCGCCCTGGAAGCCGGCAGGACACCCCGGGTGTTCGAGGACGGCCGCCAGCGGCGTGACTTCGTCCACGTCCGGGACGTCGCCCGCGCCAACCTCGCGGCCCTCGAAACGGACACCTCTCCGGGATCGCTGACGGTCTGCAACGTGGCGAGCGGCGAACCGCACACGATCGGGGAGATGGCCGCCGCGCTCGCGGCCGAGTACGGCGGTCCCGAGCCGGTCACCACCGGTGAGTACCGTCTCGGTGACGTGCGGCACATCGTCGCGACCTCCGATCGCGCCGCGCGTGACCTCGGATTCCGCGCGGAGATCGGGTTCGCCGAGGGAATGCGTGACCTCGCCGTGGCACCACTCGGATGAGGCGATTCCCTGCTGGGCTTCCGAATCTTCTCACTACGGGCCTGAACTGGTCATTTCTCGGAAGGACATCACCCTCCCATAAGGGGTGAGCGCGCCCCACGGCTTTACCGTCAGACCATGGGGGTCGACGTGGTGCTGCCCTGCCTGGACGAGGAGGCGGCTTTGCCGTGGGTGCTCGGACGCATGCCGGAGGGCTACCACCCGATCGTGGTCGACAACGGCTCGACCGACGAATCCGCGCGGGTCGCCGGCGAGTTCGGCGCGACGGTGGTGTACGAACCCAGGATCGGGTTCGGTGCCGCCTGCCACGCCGGGCTGACGGCCGCGACGGCGGACATCGTGTGCTTCATGGACGCCGACGCGTCGCTGGACCCCGGGCAACTGCCGCGGGTCGCCTCCCCGGTCATGACCGGGGAGGCGGACCTGATCCTTGGCCGCCGTACCCCGCGTCCGGGCGCGTCGTGGCCGCTGCACGCCCGGCTCGGCAACGCCGTACTGGCCGGTCGTCTCCGCCACCGGACCGGCGCCGCCCTGCACGACCTCGGGCCGATGCGAGCGTGCAGGCGCGCCGACCTGCTCGCCCTGAAGCTGGCCGACCGGCGCTCCGGCTACTCGCTGGAGATGGTGCTGCGCGCGGCCACCGCAGGCTGGCGGATCGGTGAGGCCGAGGTGGACTACCTGCCCCGGACAGGCCGATCGAAGGTGACCGGTACCCTGCCGCGGCATGCTGCGGGCCATCGGCGACATGCGCCGGGTCCTCACCGGCCGAGGGGACGGGGCGTGAGCCGGGCCAGGGCCGCGCGGTACGGCGCCGGGCCACTCGGTCCCGGGCGGATGGGGCCGTCCGAGGCCCAGATCGTGGTGATCGCCAAGGAGCCGGTACCCGGGAGGGTCAAGACCCGCCTCACCCCGCCCTTCACCCCGTGTGAAGCCGCGGCACTGGCGGCCGCCGCGCTGGAGGACACGCTGCGGACGGTCTCCCGCGTACCGGCGGCCCGCCGGGTGCTCGCGTTCGACGGTACCGCGGGAGCCTGGCTCACCGAGGGGTTCACCCTGCTGCCGCAGCGCGGCTCCGGGCTGGACGATTCGACGACGCCCACCGGCTCCTTCCCGCGCCCGTCGTGCTCATCGGCATGGACACCCCGCAGGTCACCGTGGCCATGCTGGCCACCGCCCTGTCCCTGCTCGGCCCGTACGACGCGGTGTTCGGCCCGGCGACCGACGGTGGGTTCTGGCTGCTCGGCCTGCGTGTCCCCGATCCCGCGCTGCTGCTCGGCGTCCCGATGTCGGAGCCGACCACGGGTGAGATCCAGTTGCGGAGACTGAACGAGGCCGGGCTGAGCATCGCCACGATGCCGCGCCTGACCGACGTGGACACCCCGGCGGACGTGTTCGCCGTGGCCGCGCTGACTCCGCGCTCCCTGTTCGCCGCCGCTCTGGCCGGAACGGGCACGCCGTAGTGATCGGCCTGCTCTATGCGGAATCCCTCAAGGGCGCCGCGGTGGAGATCGAGCACGCCGACGGCACCCGCCGGCCGCTGGACTCCGCCCGCTGGCTCCGGCCGGCTCCGGGTGACGAGGCGATCCTCTCCCAGTGCCTCGCCCCCGTCCTCGACATCGGGTGCGGGCCCGGCCGGTTCACCGTTGAGCTGGCCCGCCGTGCGGTGCCCACACTCGGCATCGACATCACCCCGTACGCCGTTCACCTCACCCGCCGCGCGGGCGGCCTCGTCCTGTGCTGCGACGTGTTCGGCCCCGTCGTCGGCAGCGGGCACTGGGCCACCGTGCTCCTCGCCGACGGCAACATCGGCATCGGCGGCGACCCGCACGCACTTCTCCGCCGCGTCCGCGAACTCGTCCGGCCGGGCGGGCAGATCCTCACCGAGGTCGAGCCCCCCGGCGTCGTCAGCCGCGTTGACCGGCTCCGCCTGCGCGGCCTCGGCCTCACCGGCGACTGGTTCACCTGGGCCAGGGTCTCCGTGACCGACTTTCCGAGCATCGCCCGGTCCGCCGGATTCACCGAGGTCGACTCATGGCAGGCCGACGACCGGTGGTTCGCCCGCCTGCACTGAGCTGAGACGGGAACCCCGGCAACGCGGCGGCTCGCCGACCCTCACCGACGAATACCGAGAATCGGCGAACGGTCGGTGAGGATCGCAACTTATGGCGAAACCGCCGGGAGGTAGGTGCAGCCCCTGTATCTCCTGCTCCTCGTCTCCGTGGTTGATGGCGAAGAGCCAGCCGCCGCGTCGGACGAGTTCCACGGGGGCGGGGGACAGGCCCAGCAGGCGGGCGTAGGCGGCGTCGGTCAGGCGGGTGGAGATGTAGAGGGCCGTGCCGGAGCCGTACGGGTGGCGAGTGATGGCGGGGCGGCCGGAGAGGGGGGTGCCCAGGGTGTGCGGGCCGGTGTAGACGGCCAGTGCCTCGGCGCCCTCCAGGTGCACGTGTTCGCTCCAGAAGGTGCCGGTCTCCGTTTGGTCGAAGGTGCCGGCTCCGGGGCGGGACCGCGTGGGGGTTTCGGCCTGGTCGGGGATGCGCGCCGAGGTTCTGGCCTCGGTGGGTACGGGGTCGGCCGGGCGCAGGCCGGATCCGTTCGGGGACGGGGCGGACAAGGTGAGGGCGACCTCGGGGGGCAGGGGGTGGAACTCCTCGACCCTGATGCCGAGGAGGTCGCGGAGGGCGCCGGGGTAGCCGCCGAGGCGGACGCGGGCGTGTTCGTCGGCGACGCCGCTGAGGTAGGAGACCACCAGGGTGCCGCCGCCCGCGACGTAGCGGCGCAGGTTCTCGGCGTCGGCGTCACAGATGAGGTAGAGGCTCGGAACGAGCACGAGCGGATAGGCCGACAGGTCGGCGGAGGGGTGGACGAGGTCGGCGGTGACGCCGTGCCGGTAGAGCACCCGGTGCGCCTGGCGTACGGCCTCGGTGTAGTTCAGTTCGGTGGAGGGCAGGCCGGGGGCCTGGAGTGCCCAGTTCGCCTCGACGTCCCAGAGGATCGCGGCCCCGGCCTCGACGGGGGCCGCGCAGGCGTCCTCCAGGGTGGGCAGCAGCGCGCCCAGGTCGCAGATCTCGCGGAAGATCCGGGAGTCGGGTCCGGCGTGCGGCACCATGCCCGCGTGCCAGAGTTCGGCGCCGCCCCGGGAGGCCCGCCACTGGAAGAACATCGCCCCCCGCGAGCCCCGCGCGATGTGCGACAGGCTCAGCCTGGTGATCTCACCGGGCCGCTTGGCCAGCATCCGGGGGCCGGTGTAGGTGACCACCGCCTGCTCCATCAGCAGCCAGGGCTTCCCGGTGGCCGGGCGATGTGCCGGGTCGTCGGCCGAGTCGTGCGTCGGACCGGCTGAGCTGAGCGCTGGATGCGAGGCCGAGCCGTGAGCCAGGTCGGAGGCTGAGTCGTGCGTCGGACCGGCTGAGCCGTGCACCGGGGCGTCGGCCGAGCTGTGTGTCGGACCGGCTGAGCCGTGCGCCGGGTCGGAGGCTGAGCCATGCGTCGGAGCCGAGGCCCAGCCTCGGGCCAGGTCGGCGGCGAAGGCGGTCTCTGCGGGTGGGTCGGTGGACGGGTAGTGGTCGATCGCCACCAGGTCGACCTCGGCCGCCCAGTGCCGTTGGTTCACCGGGACCCAGTCGCCGAGCACGAAGTTCGTGGTGACCGGGACGTCCGGGGTGAGCTCGCGCAGCACCGCCTTCTGCTCGCGGAAGTGGTCGAGCATCGCGTCGGAGACGAACCGCCGGAAGTCCAGGACCTGGGCGGGATTGGGCAGGTACTGGGTGGCGCGGGGCGGGGCGATCTGCTCCCAGGCGGAGTAGTGCTGGCTCCAGAACGAGGTGGTCCAGGCGTCGTTCAGCGCCTCCAGGGTGCCGTGCCGTGCCTGGAGCCAGATCCTGAAGGCGGCGGCGGCGTGGTCGCAGTGGCAGGTGGTGCCGTACTCGTTGTGCACGTGCCACATGGCCAGCGCCGGGTGGTCGCGGTAGCGCTCGGCGAGCGTACGGGCGATCCCGGCGCAGGCGGCGCGGTAGGCGGGGGAGTGCACGCAGTAGGTGTCGCGGCTGCCGTGGGTGAGCCGGGTGCCGCCGGGGGTGACGGTGAGGGCGTCGGGGTGGGCGAGGCCGAACCAGGGGGGTGGCGAGGCGGTGGGGGTGGCCAGGTTGACCCCGATCCCGCCCTCGTGCAGCAGGTCGAGGACGCGGTCGAGCCAGCCGAAGTCGTGGACGCCGGGTGCGGGCTCCAGCCGTGCCCAGGAGAACACCCCGACGCTGACCAGGTTGGCCCCGGCCCGCCGCATCAGCTCGACGTCCTCCTTCCAGACCTCCTCTGGCCACTGCTCGGGGTTGTAGTCCCCGCCGTAACACAGCCCGCCGAACCCTCGGGGCCAGTCCACCGGCCACTCCCTTATTTGGATGGAATCTAAACTAATTATCCACAGGTGGGGAGCCTGACTCAAGCCATGGTCGTGGGCTGCCGATGGGTGTGAGCCGTATGCCTCCCCGCCTGGCTTCCGCGGGCCGTCGGTGGGTCGAGCCCGTTTCACGCTCGATCCTCGCGAGCCGCCCGGCTCCGTGGGCCGTCGGTGGGTCGGGCCCGTTCCGGGGTGGCCCGGCCTCCGGGGTCACCTCGGCATCGGCCGTTTCGAGGGCGCCCCTCCCGGGCAGGTGGAGGCATTGACGTTTGTTGGTTTGGACGCAAAACTAATTCCGCTACAGGATGCCGAGAGCTGGAGTTCCCATGCCTTACCGTCCCCCGCTGGTCGCGCACGAGTACTTCGTCGCCGATCCGCCGGAGCTGCCCGTCCGGTCGCACGGCGAGGAGGGCCTGTCGGCGCTGATCTCGGCGGAACCGGTCGCCTCGGACGCGGCCGGGGTGATCCTGAAGGCGGTGACCTCCGCCGAGGAGACGCTCCTGGTCCAGGTGAGCGTGGCGGGCGAGGGGGTGATCCGGGTCCGGCTCGGGCAGGACGCGGACGCGCGGACCCGGTCGGCCGCCGCGATCTCCATGGTCACACCGGGCGAGTTCGCCGGGGCGCGGGTGGAGAGCCTGGACGGGACGATCCTGCTGGACGCGGGCTCGCTCCGCGCGGAGATCACCCTGGCGCCCTGGCACCTGAGGTTCACCGACGCGAGCGGGGCGCCGCTGGTGGAGCAGGACCGGGGGCACACCGACATCAGTGGCCGGTTGCGCACGCTGCCGTTCGGCCGCTCCAGCTCGAACGGTGCGGTGGTTGGCTACCACGAGAGCTTCGCCGCCCCCGCAGACGAGGCGTTCAGCGGGTTCGGCGAGTCGTTCACCCGGCTCGACAAGCGCGGCCAGCGGCCGGTCATGTGGAACTTCGACGCGTTCGGCGCCGAGTCGCAGCGGGCGTACAAGAACGTTCCGTTCTACCTGTCCAGCAGGGGTTACGGCGTGCTGGTGGACAGCGGGACGCCGGTCGAGTTCGACGTCTGCCAGACCACGCACAGCTGCGTGCAGATCGTGGTCCCGGACGACCTGATCGACTACTACGTGATCGCCGGGCCCACCCCTTCCGAGGTGCTCGGCCGGTTCGACCTGCTGACCTGCGCGCCGCTGCTCCCGCCGAAGTGGGCGTTCGGCACCTGGATCTCCTCGGGGTTCTTCGTCGACACCCAGGAGCGGGTGATGGCCAGGGCGCGGACGATCCGCGAGCGCGGCATCCCGTGCGACGTGCTCCACCTGGACACCTACTGGCAGACCGACGGGCACTGGTCCGACCTGCGCTGGGATGCCGAGGGCTTCCCCGACCCGACCGGCATGCTGGCCGAGCTGGACGAGATGGGGTTCAAGGTCTGCCTGTGGATGAACCCGTACATCTCCCACCTCAGCCCGGCCTTCCCGGCAGCGGCTGAGAACGGATATCTCCTGAAAAAGCCTGATGGCGAGGTCTACGTGGCCGACTGCTGGCACGGCTCCTACCCGGCCTGCGGCATCGTCGACTTCACCAACCCGGCCGCCACCGAGTGGTTCCAGGGACTGCTCCGCCCGCTGCTCGAACAGGGCGTCCAGGTCTTCAAGACCGACTTCGCCGAGGGGGTGCCGCACGACGCGGTCGCGGCCAACGGGATGTCGGGCACCGACCTGCACAACGTCTACACGCTGCTCTTCAACGACGCGGTCTCCGAGGTGACCCGTGAGATCGCCGGGCACGGCATGGTCTGGGCGCGCTCGTCGTTCCTCGGCGGCCAGCGGCACTCGGCGCAGTGGAGCGGCGACACCTTCACCAGCTACCCGGCGATGGGCAGCACGCTCCGTGGCGGGCTGGCGCACGGCCTGTCCGGCGTCCCGTTCTGGAGTCACGACGCGGGCGGGTTCACCGGCCGCCCCACCGACGACCTGTACGTCAGGTGGACCCAGTTCGGCGCGCTCTCCCCGCTGCTGCGGCTGCACGGCACCACCAGCCGGGAGCCGTGGGAGTTCCCCGAGGTGGAGGCGGAGGCGGTCGAGGCGCTGCGGCTGCGCTACCGGCTGATGCCGTACCTCTACACGGCGGCCGTCGAGGCCGCCGCGACCGGGGCGCCGATGATGCGGGCGCTCTGCGTCGACTACCCCGATGACCCGGTGGCCTGGCAGGCGGACCTGGAGTACCTCCTCGGCCGCGACCTGCTGGTGGCGCCGATGACCTCACCCGAGCAGGTCAGGAAGGTCTACCTGCCGGCCGGGCGGTGGATGGACCACTGGACCGGCGAGGTGCTGACCGGCGGCAGGTACGTCACGGTCGCCACGCCGCTGGACCGCATCCCGCTGTTCGTCAGGTACGGCGCGATCATCCCCGTCCTCGCCGAGCCCGGCGTCGCCGTCGGGGACGGGCCGTTCGGGGAGATCACCCTGGTCGCCTACGGCGTGGGTGAGAGCAGCACCACGATCTCCGACCACGACGGGGACACCACGATCACCGCGATCCCCGAGGGCGAGGGCCTGCGGGTGACCGTCTCGGGAAGCGCGCGGATCGCGGGCGTCGAGCTGCTGGGGGCCGACGTCCCGATCGTCATCACCACCATCTAGGAGAAGACCATGTTCAACCTGAGAGTCGGTGTCGCCACGGTGGCGGCGCTCGCGGCGCTCGCCGCCTGCGGCGGCACCGAGCAGGCGGCGGACAGGCCCGCCGCGGACGGCCCCCGCGTCCTGAAGCTCTGGCACTACGAGGGCGCCGACAGCGCGATGGGCAAGGCGTGGGCCGAGGCCGTCAAGCAGTTCGAGGCGACCCACCCGAACGTGACGGTCAAGTTCGAGGAGAAGGCGTTCGAGCAGATCCGCCAGTCCGCCGGCATGATCCTCAACTCGGACGAGGCCCCCGACGTCATGGAGTACAACAAGGGCAACGCCACGGCGGGGCTGCTCTCCAAGCAGGGGCTGCTCACCGACCTCACCCCCGAGGTGACCAAGCGCGGCTGGGACAAGCTGCTCAGCCCCTCGATCCAGACCACCGCCAGGTATGACGAGCGCGGTGTGATGGGCGCGGGCAAGTGGTACGGGGTCCCGAACTACGCCGAGTACGTGATGGTCTACTACAACAAGGACGCGTTCAAGAAGGCGGGCGTCGAGGTGCCCACCACCTACGAGGAGTTCACCGCCGCCCTCGACACGTTCGTCAAGGCGGGGACCACCCCCATCGCGGTCGGCGGCGCCGAGTATCCGGCGCAGCAGATCTTCTACCAGCTCGCGCTGAGCAAGGCGCAGCGCTCCTGGGTGGACGCCTTCCAGCTCTACAAGGGCAAGGTCGACTTCAAGGGGCCGGAGTTCAGGTACGCGGCCGACACCTTCGCCGACTGGGTCAAGAAGGGCTACGTCGACAAAGACTCCGCCGCCATCAAGGCCGAGGACATGGGCGTCTCCTTCATCGGCGGCAAGTACCCGATCCTGGTCTCCGGCAGCTGGTGGTACGGCCGCTTCGTCAGCGACGTCAAGGACTTCGAGTGGGGCTCGTTCCTCTGGCCGGGCAACACGATGAGCGCCGGGTCCAGCGGCAACGTCTGGGTCGTCCCGGAGAACGCCAAGAACAAGGACCTCGCCTACGACTTCATCGACATCACCATGAAGAAGGACATCCAGCACCTGCTCGGCAACTCCGGCGGCATCCCGGTGGCCGCCGACACGGCCGCGATCACCGATGAGAAGAGCAAGGAGCTGATCGAGAACTTCAACAAGCTCTCGGCCTCCGACGGGCTGGCCTTCTACCCCGACTGGCCGGCGCCCGGCTACTACGACGTGCTGGTGGCGGGCGTGCAGAACCTCATCAACGGCACCAAGACCCCCGACGCGGTCCTGGACGAGATCGCCGCTCCGTACGACGAGAACCTCGCCGACATCGGTAACTGACCCCTCCCGCGGCCCGCGCCGTGACGATCACGGTGTCCCGGCGCGGGTCGTACGCACAGCACAGAGAAAGGAGACCTCCGATGCCGAGGTCTCGTGACCGCGGGTACTGGGTGTTCCTGCTGCCGAGCGCCGTGCTCTTCACCGCGGTCATCGTCGTGCCGTTCCTGATGAACGTCGGCATCGGCTTCACCCGCTGGCAGGGGATCGGCGACCCGAGGTGGATCGGGCTGGATAACTACACCCGGCTCCTCGCCGACGAGCGGTTCTGGTCCTCCTTCCGCAACAACGTCGCGCTCATCGTGGCGATGGCGATCGTCCCGACGCTCATCGGCCTCGTCCTGGCCGCCACGCTCTTCGACTACGTGGGCAAGAAGGTCGGCCCCCGCGCGGCCAGTGTGCTGCGGGCCGCGTACTACCTGCCGCAGGTGCTGCCGGTCGCGGTGGCCGGGATCGTCTGGGGCTGGATCATGCACCCCAGGTTCGGGGCGCTCAACGAGCTGCTCGGGCTGCTGGGGATGGAGCCGAGGAACTGGCTGGGGGACCCGGGCTGGGCGCTGCCGAGCGTCATGGTGATCATGGTCTGGTTCCAGATCGGCTACCCGGTGGTCATCTTCATGTCCGGGCTGCAGCGGGTCGACCCCGCGCTGTACGAGGCCGCCGAGATGGACGGCGCCTCGTGGTGGCGGCGGTTCTGGCACATCACGATCCCGCAGATCCGGCCGGAGATCTACGTGGTCCTGCTGACCTGCACGATCGCCGCGCTCAAGGTCTTCGGGCCGATCTTCGTGCTGACCAGGGGCGGCCCCGGCGGTGCCACGCTCGTGCCCTCCTACTTCAGCTACCAGAACTTCTTCGAGAAGGCCAACGTCGGCTACGGCGCGGCGATCGCCACCGTGCTCACCCTGGTGATCATCGCGGTGACGGTCTTCTTCCTGCGGGTTCAGGACAGGGAATCATGATCCGGAAGTACTCGGTCCTGGTCTCGCTGGTCGTGCTGGCCGTCGTGATGCTGGTGCCGTTCGTCATCGTCACGCTCAACGCGGTCAAGTCACCGGCCGACTACTCCTCGGGCGGCCCGCTGAGCCTGCCGAGCGAGCTGTACCTCGACGGGATCGTCGACTTCTGGAACCGGGTCGACTTCGGCGGCAAGCTCTGGAACAGCCTGCTGATCAGCGGCTCGGTGGCCGTGCTCGCGACGATCCTGTCGGTGCTCAACGCCTACGCGCTCGGCATCGGCAGGGTGCGCGGGCGGGTGTGGATCCTGGTCGTCTTCCTGGTGGCCAACACGCTGCCGCAGGAGGCGCTGGTCTACCCGCTGTACTACCTGGCCAAGCAGGCCGGTCTCTACGACACCAGGCTCGGGGTGATCATCATCTTCACGGTGATCCAGAGCGCCTTCGGGACCTACCTGCTCTCCTCGGTGCTCGGCCGCTTCCCGCACGAGATCCTGGAGGCGGCGGCCCTGGACGGGGCGGGCAAGTGGCGGGCCCTGTGGCGGATCGTCGTGCCGATCAGCAGGCCCACACTGAGCGTGCTGCTCATCTTCTTCTTCATCTGGACCTGGAACGAGTTCTTCCTGCCCCTGGTCTTCCTCATCTCCAACGAGAACCAGACGGTTCCGGTCGCCCTCGGGGTGCTGCAGGGGGACAAGATGATGGACGCCACGATGTCCAGCGCCTCGGCGCTGCTCGGCATCCTGCCCGCGGTCGCCTTCTTCCTCATCTTCCAGCGGACCCTGACCCGCGGCGTGACCGTGGGCGCCGTCAAGTGAGCCGCCGAACGAACTCTCCGCCGAGCCCCGACGGGGCTCCCGACGCCGTACGCCGCTCGGGGGCGGACGGCGTCCCCAGACCCGCAGTTCTTCGACTCCCCCTGACCTGGAGGCGAGATGTCCTTATCGACCAAGGCAGCGACCAGGGCCGTCGCGGCCGTGGCCGCGGCGGGCCGGACCCGGGGGGGGGGGGCGGGCCCCGGCCCCCCGGCCCACCCGGGCCCCCTCCCGGGTACCCCCCCC
>NZ_JBEOZN010000107.1:0-34082 GCF_040298085.1 Streptosporangium sp. NPDC001681
CCTACATCTACCCGCCGGGCCCCTCGATGCGGATCATCTCCGACATCTTCGCGTACACCAGCGAGAGGATGCCGAAGTTCAACTCGATCTCGATCTCCGGATACCACATCCAGGAGGCCGGGGCCACGTGTGACCTGGAGCTCGCCTACACCCTCGCCGACGGGGTGGAGTACCTGCGGGCGGGTGTCGAGGCGGGTATGGACATCGACAGGTTCGCGCCGCGCCTGTCGTTCTTCTGGTGCATCGGCATGAACTTCTTCATGGAGGTCGCCAAGCTGCGGGCCGCCCGGCTGCTCTGGTCGCGGCTGGTGTCCGGGTTCGGAGCCAAGAACCCCAAGTCGCTCTCGCTGCGGACCCACTCGCAGACCTCCGGCTGGTCGCTCACCGCCCAGGACGTCTACAACAACGTCGTCCGCACCTGTGTCGAGGCGATGGCCGCGACCCAGGGCCACACCCAGTCGCTGCACACCAACGCGCTGGACGAGGCACTGGCCCTGCCCACCGACTTCTCCGCGCGGATCGCCCGCAACACCCAGCTGCTGCTCCAGCAGGAGTCGGGCACCTGCCGGGTGATCGACCCCTGGGGCGGCTCCTACTACGTCGAGCGGCTCACCCACGAGCTGGCGACCAGGGCATGGGCCCACATCGAGGAGGTGGAGGCCGCCGGGGGCATGGCGAAGGCCATCGACGCCGGGCTGCCCAAGCTCCGCATCGAGGAGGCCGCCGCCCGTACCCAGGCGCGCATCGACTCCGGGCGCCAGCCGGTCATCGGCGTCAACAAGTACCGGCCCGACGCCGACGAGCCCATCGAGGTGCTCAAGGTCGACAACACCTCCGTACGCGCCCAGCAGCTCGACAAGTTGCGCCGCCTGCGCGCCGAGCGCGACCCCGGGCGGGTGGAGGAGGCACTGACGGCACTCACCAAGGGAGCCGCGGGCGACGGGAACCTGCTCGCGCTGGCGATCGAGGCGGCCCGTGCCATGGCCACGGTCGGGGAGATCTCCGACGCCCTGGAGCGGGTGTTCGGGCGGCATGCGGCACAGATCCGTACGATCACCGGCGTGTATCGCGAGGAGGTGGGATCCGGCGTGGACGCGGTCCGCGAGGCGTGCGCCGAGTTCGAGCGGCTGGAGGGCCGCCGCCCCCGGATCCTGGTGGCGAAGATGGGCCAGGACGGTCACGACCGGGGCCAGAAGGTGATCGCCACGGCCTTCGCCGACCTCGGCTTCGACGTGGACGTCGGCCCGCTGTTCCAGACGCCCGAGGAGGTCGCCCGGCAGGCGGTCGAGGCGGACGTGCACGTGGTCGGCGTGAACTCGCTGGCCGCCGGCCACCTCACGCTCGTACCGGCGCTCCGCGAGGCGCTGGCCGAGCTGGGCGCGGAGGACGTCATGATCGTGGTCGGCGGTGTCATCCCGCCGGGCGACTTCGACGAGCTGCGCGCCGCGGGCGCGAGCGCGATCTTCCCGCCCGGCACCGTCATCGCCGACGCGGCCAGGGGCCTGCTGGCGGACCTGCTCACCCGGCTGGGTCATGACGCGGACGCTTGACGACTACGTCCAGGGGGTGAAGGAGGGCTCCAGGGTGTGGATCGCGCGGGCGATCACACTGGTGGAGTCCTCCAGGGCCGACCACAGGGAACTGGCCCAGCGGCTGCTGGTCGAGCTGACCCCGCTGGCCGGCGCGGCGCGCAGGGTCGGCATCACCGGCGTGCCCGGCGTCGGCAAGTCCACGTTCGTCGACGCGCTCGGCACGCGGCTGACCGGGGAGGGCCACCGGGTGGCGGTGCTCGCCGTCGACCCGTCCTCGACCCGTACCGGCGGGAGCATCCTGGGCGACAAGACCAGGATGTCCCGCCTGGCGGTCGACCCGAACGCCTTCATCCGCCCCTCGCCCACCTCGGGCACTCTGGGCGGGGTGGCCAGGGCGACCCGCGAGGCGATGGTCGTGGTGGAGGCGGCCGGGTACGACGTCGTCCTGGTGGAGACCGTCGGCGTCGGCCAGTCGGAGACCACCGTCGCCGACATGGTCGACACCTTCCTGCTGCTCACCCTGGCCAGGACGGGCGACCAGCTTCAGGGCATCAAGAAGGGCGTGCTGGAGCTGGCCGACGTGATCGCTATCAACAAGGCCGACGGTGCCGAGGGCAGTTCCCACGAGCTGGACGCGCGCAGGGCCGCCAGGGAACTCGCCGGAGCACTCCGCCTGCTGGGCGCGGAGCGGACGCCTCCGGTGCTCACCTGCAGCGGGATGACCGGTAACGGCCTGGAGGAGGTCTGGCACCAGGTCGTCAGGCACCGTGACGCGCTGGAGGCCTCGGGGGAGCTGGCCGAGCGCCGCCGCCGCCAGCAGGTCCGCTGGACCTGGGCCATGGTCACCGACCGGTTGCTCGCCCGGCTCCGCGAGCACCCCGAGGTCGCGGCGATCATCACCGAGCTGGAACGCGAGGTCGCCGAGGGTGAGGTCACCCCCTCGCTGGCGGCCGACCGCATCCTCGCGGCCTTCGGCAGGGGCGACTGACGGCTCCGGGCACGGCCCCTCGTAACCCTGGGTGACCTCGGGTGATGGCGTTGACGAGAGGCCGATCCGCCATTTACGCAACCGTGTTAAGCGTAGGTTAACGAGGCCTGTGTCCGGAACCGGCAAGGTTTATATCGAATACGAGCTTGATCACTTCTGGTAGGTCGTGTGATACTTCGTGCAAAGATTTACCAATGCTGAGATGTGATGCGCTTTAGTGCTTAAAGCAGGTAATGAGACAGACGAGGAGGCTCGGAGCGCCCTAGAAGGATTGTCGGCCGGTCGACCCTGATTCGTTGGCTGACCAGTCGTTATCCGCACGCCGAGCAGGAGTGGGACGAGTGGGACGTCCCGTTTTCGAACACCGCTGCGCTCACCCGCGCGGGCGGTGGTCTCATGCTGCGCGAATTCACATCACGTGAGGTGGGAGACGTTTGTCCATGGCCATCGACGTGCATGCTGGTTCCGGTCGCCGAGTGAGGTCCGTTTCGATACGCAGGGCTCTGCCGAAGTTGTACCGCGAACCGGTGGCCGCGCTCGCCGAGTTCGCCCGGGAGGCAGAGGGGGAGGTCGTCCGGCTGGAGCTGGGGCTGTTCCGCCCCTACCTGGTCACCCATCCCGACCACGTCCAGCAGGTGATGCGCGTCGAATGGACGAACTACCAGCGCCTGGGGATGTTCTGGCGCCCGCTGGAGCGGATCTTCGGGCACAGCATCATGAGCGACGGCGAGCACTGGCAGAACAGCCGGAAGGTCCTGCAGCCGCTGTTCACCACGAGGTACATCGCCACGATCACCGAGGAGGTGTCCAGGCGCGTCGCCGGGCGCGTCCAGGAGTGGGACGAGTACGCCAGGTCGGGGCGCACCTTCGACGCGGCCACGGAGATGTCCAGGATCCTCAGCTACATCGTCAACCGGGTGCTGTTCGGGGACAAGCTGAACCGGGAGGACGGGGACCGCATCATCCCCGCCTTCGAACGGGTGTCCCACTCGCTCGTCTACCGGATTCTCATGCCGTTCATGCCGTATTTCATCCGGATACCTGGGGACCGGGCCTTCCTGAAGGCCGTCAAGAAGATCGACGGCGTGGTCTTTCCCGTGGTCAGGAAGGCGATGGCCGCCCCTGACGACAATGTCGACATCATCTCCGTGCTCTGCCGGTCCGTCGACGAGAACGGCGACGCGCTCACCGAGAAGCAGATCCGCGACGCCCTGGTCAGCGTGTACGCCGCGTCGTCGGAGACCACCGCGATGGTCCTCACCTGGCTGTGGCTGCTGCTGGACGAGCACCCGGACGTCAAGGCCCGGCTCCAGGCGGAGATCGACGAGGTGGTGGGCGATGGGCCGGCCCGTCCCGAGCACATCCCCCACCTCACCTACACCCGCATGGTCCTCCAGGAGACCCTGCGCCTGTACCCGGCGGGCTGGCTGCTCCCTCGCGTGGTCATGGAGGACGCGGAGATCGGCGGCGTGCGGATCAAGGCCGGCTCGACAGTGCTGATCACCCCGTACGCCACCCAGCGGCTTGCGGAGTTCTGGGAGCGTCCGGACGAGTTCGACCCCGAGCGGTTCGCGCCCGGCAGGGCCGAGAGCGAGGAGCGCAGGCACAGGTACGCCTACTTCCCCTTCGGCGGCGGGCCGCACAAATGCCTGGGCGAGCCCCTGTTCTACGTCGAGACGCCACTGGTGGTCGCGAGCATCCTCAGCCGGTTCCGGATGTCGGTGCGCACGCCGGGGCCGTTCGTCACGGCGTGGGCCGCCTCACTGCGCCCCAAGGGAAAGGTCGAACTGGGCGTGTCCTCCGCCCGGCACGATCGGGACGGGGGCCCGCGATGACGGGGCGGCCCGACCTCGGCGTCCGGCCGGAGGCGGTGGAGGCCGGGACGATCTGCGCCCGTGCCGGCCACTCCCAGCGGGAGATGCGCGAGTGGGCGGAGACCTATCCCGGTCTGTTCTCCGCGAAGCCCTTCGACGCGGCCCTGTACAGCACCCTCTCGCTGGCCATGGCGTTCGGCGGGCCCTGGTTCACCGCCGAGCAGCTGCGGATGGCGAACAAGACCTCCCTGTGGGCGTTCGGGCTGGACTGGCTCGTCGACTACGTCGCCACCTCGCCGGCCGAGGTGGCGGACATCGCCCGGCGGTGCCTGGACGTGGCCGCCGGGGGGCCACCGGTTCCCGGCGACGACCTCACCCGCATGCTCGCCGACATCCGCGACGAACTCGCCTCCTCGCCCGCCTTCCCCGAGCTCGGACCGATCTGGCGCGACGAGCTGGAACGCATGCTGGACGGGATGCTCACGGAGTGGCGCTGGAAGAGCGACAAGGTCACGCCGACCTTCGAGGAGTATCTCGGCAACGCCGACAACCTCGGCTTCTCCTTCGTGTTCGCCGCCCACTGGATCCACGTCACGGGCCAGGGCGCGGTCGCGGACGTCGGTCCGCTGCGCGAGGCGGGCCGGGCCGTGCAACGGGTCATCCGCCTCCTCAACGACCTGGGCACCTACGAACGGGACGTCGCCTGGGGAGACCTCAACGTCCTGCTGCTCGACATCGGCCGCGCCGAGGTGGAGCGGCGGATCGCCGAGCTGGCGGCACGGAGCAGGGAACTGGTCGCCCCGCTCCGGGAGGCTCATCCGGAGCTGGCGGGCTACATGGAACGACAGATGGACTTCTGCGCCGGTTTCTACCAGGTCGGTGACTACTGGGGGGCGTTGTGAGCGTCGACGGCCTGTCCGCTCCTGCGGTGCTCGGCGCCTCGCCGGCGATCGGCCGGGGAACCCTCGACGGGTACGACGCGGGGAGCGGCACGAAGAGCGGCACCGGGGCAGGCGACGGAATCGACACGGTCGCCGAGGCGCGCGAGCTGGTCGCCGGGCTGCTGGCCCAGCCCTGGGGGCAGGTGTCCGCCTCCCCGTACGAGACGGGCCGGCTGGTGAGCCTGGCCCCGTGGCTGACCGGGCACACCGAGCGGATCGGGTTCCTGCTCGCCACCCAGCGGCCGGACGGCGGCTGGCACTCATCCGGCGACCATGCTCTGGTCCCCACCCTGAGCGCGGTCGAGGCGCTGCTGGCCGAGATCGGGCGCGGCACCTCCGCCGACCCCGATCTGCTCGCCAAGGCGGCCGATCGCGGGCTGGAGGCCGTGCGGAATCGCTCCCGCTCCGCCGCGCCCCTGCCGGACACGCCCGCGATCGAGCTCATCGTGTCGTCCCTGCTCTCCCTGATCGACGGCCACCTTGACGGGGAGGGGCCGAAACCACCCCCGGGCCTGGACGGTGCCAAGCTGGCCGGGGTCAGGGCGTGGTTGGCGTCGGGCGCGGAGATACCGCAGAAGCTGGTCCACGCCCTTGAGATCGCGGGAGCGGAGGCGACGGCGGCCTCCGGGATCCTCCCCACGCCGATGCCCGGCGGGATGGCGGCCGTCGGCGCCTCGCCCGCGGCCGGCGCCGCCTGGCTGGCCGCGTCGCCCGGCTCCAGGCCAGGCCAGGAAGCGGCCGTACGGCGCTACCTGGAGGCGGTCGTGGCCTCCACCGGCGGGCCGGTGCCCTGTGCCCTCCCCATCAGCGTGTTCGAGCGAGGCTGGACGCTCAGCTGGCTGCGGCGCGCGGGAATCCCGGTGGACGTGTCACCGGAGCTGGTCGCGAGCCTGCGGGACGGGCTCGGCCCCGAGGGGGCCGCCACGGGGCCCGGTCTTCCCGAGGACGCCGACACCACCTCCGTCGCCCTGTACGCGCTGGCGTTGATCGGCGAGCCGCGCGAGCCCGAGGGGCTGTGGCCGTTCGAGATGGAGACCCACTTCTGCACCTGGCGCGGGGAGGAGGGGATGTCCCCGACGACCAACGCGCACGTGCTCGACGCCTTCGGCGAGTACCTGCGCAGGTGCGGGGGAGAGCCCCGCCACGAGGCCGTCGTGACCAAGCTGGCGGCGTGGCTGCGTGCCCGCCAGGAGGCGGACGGCAGCTGGACGGACCGCTGGCACGTCTCGCCGTACTACGCCACCGCCTGCTGCGCCATCGCGCTGCGCGAGTTCGGCGGTGAGGAGTCGGCGGGCGCGGTGGGCGGGGCACTGGCGTGGGTGTTCGGCACCCAGCGCGCGGACGGGTCGTGGGGCCGCTGGGAGGGCACCGCGGAGGAGACCGCCTACGCGCTGCAGACCCTGCTGCTGGCCGGCGCGACGCGGGAGGAGGAGCGGTGGCGGGAGGCCGTGGAACGCGGATACCGTCGCCTGGCGGCCACCCGGGACGGCGAGGCGCCGTCGCTCTGGGTCGACAAGGATCTGTACCTGCCGGTGGCGATCGTCAGGGCAGCCGTTCTGGGCGCGCTTCACCTGGCACGGCGCGCGCTCTCACTTCCTGAGGACGACTCGTATTGAGAATTGACTATGAATTCAAAACAGGACAGAAGGGCTCATCTACTCTGTCCCGCCTTGAGTGTGTTTAGTGACATTGCTAGGGTTCGGCGGGTGTGATGTGGGATGTCCCGCTGACCCATGCGATGTGGCGACCGTTTGAACTACATGCGTCGACTGCCGCAAAAATGTGCCGTCTATTTTCTTTCTGCTTCCCGGGGTGGATACCATGCGCTTGCGTAACGCGAGCTTGCGGACCAAGGTCACGGCACTTCTGGTGTCGCTCACCGCGCTCTGGGCGTTCACGGCATGGGTGACGGTCCGTGACGGTCTGAACATGCTGGGCGTGGCGACCCTCAACACCGACGTGGCGGAGCCGGGCGAACGGCTCATCGTCGAGTTGCAGGCGGAACGACGGCTTACCGCGATCACGCTGGGCGCGGGCGGCACGGAACGCCGGCGGCGCGACGCGCTGGCCGCCCAGCGCGGACGCACCGACGCCGCGGGTGCGAACTTCCGGGAGCTCACCGCCGGCAGCAGCAGCGTGCAACTGCTGGGAAGCTCGGCCCTGGGGCATCGTATCGCCGAGACACGCCAGCTGCTGGACGAGCTGGCCACCACGCGCAAGGCGATCGACACGGGCCGGGGCAGCCGGACCTGGGCGGCCGCGGAGTTCACCGGTATCGTCGACTCCGTCTACCGCGTCTACGACTCGCTGGCCACGCTGGACGACGAGGAACTCGCCAAGGACACCCGCACGCTCATCGAGATGAACCGGGCCCGGGACCTGCTGTCCCAGGGAGACGCCCTGGTGATGGGCGCCCTGACGGCGGGCAGGTTCGCCGACGGCGAGCAGGTCAGGCTCACGCAGATCATCGGCACGCGGCGCTTCCTCCTCACCGAGGCGGTGGCCGAACTGCCCGCGGCCGACCAGGAAGCCTACCGGCAGCTGGCCACCAGCGAGCAGTTCACTCGGCTGAGAGCCATGGAGGAGCAGCTGATCGGGGACGCGAACGTGGTGTCGACCGGAATGATCGACGTCGCGCGATGGAGCTCCGACGCCCAGCCCGCACAGGCCAAGCTGACGGAGGCGGTGCTCACGGCCGGCGACGGCGTGGTCGAGCGGTCGGGCCCGGTCGCCGTCGGCGTCATAGTACGGCTCGCGCTGGCCGGCGGCCTGGGCCTCGTGGCCGTCATCGCCTCGGTCGTCCTGGCCATCACCACGGCCCGCGCCCTGGTCCAGCAGCTGGAGAAGCTGCGGGCCGCCGCCTGGGAGCTCGCCAACGAGCGGCTGCCCTCCGTGGTCGAGCGGATCGGCCACGGGCAGGTGGTGGACGTCGCGGCCGAGGCGCCGCCCCTCAAGTTCGGCGACGACCAGATCGGGCAGGTCGGCCAGGCGTTCAACGCCGTACAGCAGACCGCCATCAAGGTCGCCGCGGAGCAGGCCCAGCTCCGTCGCGACATCGCCGACATCCTGCGCAACCTCGCCCGCCGCACCCAGTCGCTCGTGCATCGCCAGCTGAGCGTGCTCGACGTCATGGAGCGGCGCGAGAACGACCCGCAGGAGCTGCGCGACCTGTTCCGGCTCGACCACCTGGCGACCCGGATGCGGCGCTACGCGGAGAACCTCCTCGTGCTCTCCGGCGCGGCGCCCGGCCGCGCCTGGCGCGACGCGGTCCCGATGATCGACGTGGTCCGCGGCTCGCTCGCCGAGATCGAGGACTACACCCGGGTCGACGTGATGCCCCTGGGCGAGGTGGCGCTGGACGGCCGGGCCGTGAGCGACGTGATCCATCTGATCGCCGAGCTCGTCGAGAACGCGGCGTCCTTCTCCCCGCCCTACACCACGGTCCAGGTCGGCGGACACCTCGTGGCCCACGGCTACGCGCTGGAGATCGAGGACCGGGGGCTGGGCATGAGTGCCGCGGACATCGCGAGCGCCAACGAGCGGATCGCCAACCCCCCGGAGCTCAAGCTCTCCGGCAACGCCAGGCTGGGCCTGTACGTCGTCAGCCGCCTGGCCGAACGGCACGAGATCCGGGTGACCTTCAAGGCGTCCCCGTACGGCGGCACGACCGTCGTCGTCCTCATCCCGCAGGACCTGATCAACGAGGAGCAGCCGGAAGCCTCCGTCGGCGTCGGCGTGCCGCAGGCACGCCCGGCGAGCAGCGGCGAGATGAACGGCACCACGTCCGCGGTCGCCGCGGTCCGTGGCCGGGCCGGCGATCCCCTGGGCATCGCCGGCCCGGTGCGGACCGGCGGCGCCGAGGGAGAGCCCGTCGACGAGTCCGTCCCGGGTGCCTGGCCCGAGGCGTGGGAACCCGCGTCTCCCGGCCGCGTCGCAGACCCTGGTCTTCCCGCGGGTCTCGCCGATCCGGCGTCTCCCGGCCGCTTCGCCGATCCCGCGGCACTCAGGCAGCTGCCCGACTCCGGAGCACCTATGAGCCTGCCCGACTTCACGAACCCCGGGCCTCCCGCCGCACCGGGCGCGCCCGACGGCTCCACCGCTCCCGGACGTGCGGGCGGCCCGGGGGCGACACTGCCGCCCGTGCTGCCCCCGCCCGACAGCAGCCACACACCGGGCGGCCTCCCGAGGCGTGTTCCCCAGACGCATCTCGCCGCCCCGCTGCAGGACGACGAGGTGGCCGCGCCGGTGCCCCCGGACGACGACGGCGCCGACGAGCGCTCCCCGGAGATGATCCGCGCGGCCATGACGTCCTTCCAAACGGGCACGCGCCGCGGCCGCGACGACGCGGCCCAGCTGACCAGGCGGGCAGGCGATCCCGTGGACGAGGGTGGGCCCGTCGGGTGACCCCAATATGTGAGCGTGTGCCGGGTCGGTGCCGATGAGGCGCCGAGGGCCGGCGACGGAACATCGGCAGGCAGAAGGAGAGGACAACGAGTGGTGCAGGGAACAGGATCTTTCACGGACCTGGCCTGGTTGCTGGACGACCTGGTCTCGCGGGTGGAGGAAGCTCAGCACGGAATCGTGTTCTCCACAGACGGCCTGCTGCTCGCCGCGTCGGCGGGATTCTCCCCCGCCGACGCCGAACATCTGGCCGCCGTCGGATCGGCGATCCAGAGCCTGGGCCGGGGGGTCAGCGACCGGGTCGGTGGCGGGCCGATGCGCCAGACCATCATCGAGATGCGGACGGCGTACCTGATCGTGACGGCCGCCGGGCAGGGAGCGTGCCTGGCGGTGCTCTGCGGAGCCGAGGCCGACGTCGGCCTGGTCGCCTACGAGATGGCCATGCTCGTCACCCGCGTCGGCCAGTACCTCACCTCGCCCACCCGGACCGCCGACTCCTCCTTCAGAGGCGACGGCACGCGATGAGCATCTTCGACGAGCAGCCCGAGGCCCAGTGGGTCGGGGACGAGGCGGGGCCGATCGTCAGGCCGTACATCCTGACGCGAGGCAGGACCGAACCGACCCGCGGCAGGTTCGACCTCATCACCCTGGTGGTGACCATCCGGCAGGTCTCGTCGAGGGAGCCGGGCCTGGACCCGGAGTGCCTGGCCATCGTCCGGCTCTGCCAGTTGGCCCAGTCGGTCGCGGAGATCGCCGCCCACATGAACCTTCCGGCAGGCACGGTCCGTGTCCTGCTCAGTGACCTGCTCGACCAGGGATTCATCGCCATACAAGAACCGCATTCGGAGACGGACATGCACGACGAGAGGCTGTACAGGGCGGTGCTCGATGGACTCCGTGCGCTCTAGCCGTGACGCCGGGCGCGCGAAGCTGCCCAAGGCGATCAAGATCCTGGTCGCCGGAGGATTCGGCGCGGGCAAGACCACGCTGGTCGGCGCGGTCTCCGAGATCGAGCCGCTGCGCACCGAGGAGACCCTGAGCGACCGGGGTATCGGTGTCGACGACCTGTCGGGCGTGGAGACCAAGCAGACCACCACTGTCGCGATGGACTTCGGCCGCATCACCATCGGCGACGACTACCGCCTCTACCTGTTCGGCACGCCTGGGCAGGAGCGCTTCTGGTTCCTCTGGGACGAGCTGGCGCTGGGCGCGCTGGGCGCGGTGGTCCTCGCCGACACCCGCAGGCTGGCCGACTGCTTCCCCTCGCTCGACTACTTCGAGCGGCGCGAGACGCCCTTCATCGTCGCGGTCAACTGCTTCGACGGGGCTCGCCGCTACGAGCTCGACGAGGTCAGGCTCGGGCTGACCCTCCACGAGGACATCCCGATCGTGCTGTGCGACGCCAGGCAGCGGGAGTCGGGCAAGGAGGTGCTCATCGCCCTCGTGGAGCACGCGATGCGGATGCGGCTGGGCATGCCGTCCTCTCCGGGGAGCGTCGAACCCTCCGCGGAGCGGACCGGGACCCGCTGACGCCCATGTCCCCCTTCCGGGGCGGACGGGAACCATCGAGCCCGTCCTCCCCGTGGAGCGGGTGGTCCCGCACGGTGGGCACGCCCACCTCCGGGGCGGATCGTCACCGTCCCGGGAGCGTTTTTGTCCCTCCGGCAGGGATGAATCCCTTCCCCTCGGACACGTGTACGCGATGCCCCGTGTCCGGCGTGTCACGATAGCGGCGATCACCGGGAGTCCTACCGCGTGGAGAGCCCTATGTGTGACGATCCGAACATGCCTCTCACCGTGGCGCGGGCGCTCGGAGAGTACCGGGCACTGCTGGCCGAGCACGGGGTCACCTGGGGTGAGGATCCCATCTTCTACGTCAAGTCGATGGCCACCGACGCCTACCTGATGGGCACGACGACCTTCTGGGAGGTCTGTTACGGCATGCTCGGCGCCCGCTACCCGGGAATGCCGTTCAAGGAGATCGGGGACCGCCTCGACGAGCTGGACATGGACGAGGTGGTCCGCGCTGTCCTGGCGGGCAGGGTGCTCGACAACCTCGCCGCGCTCCGCCTCACCAGGGAGGGCGCCGTGGTCGAGGCGCGGGCGCGGGCCGTGCTGGACGGCAGCCCCCTGCGCACGACGCTGCTGGTCGACTCCGCCAGGCCGGAGCCGGTCACCGTGCTGGTGGACGGGCGGGCACACGTGGTCGGCCCCGGCGGTGCCCGGCTCATCAAGATCACGAATCGGAGCGAGGTGGTCGCCGACGGCCTACCGGTCGACCTGTCGTCACTGGCACGCCGGGTCCCCGCGGCCCGCCTGCGGGTGCGCGCGGGCCTGGCGTGCAAGTGGAGCGTGTACGGCGAGCACGGGCAGGGCTGGTATCCCGAGGGTGCCCCCGACAGGTACGACTACCACGTGATGCCCTACTTCCACGGCGACGACCTGGTCCTGGACGTCCCGGCCGAGACGCTGACGGTCCGGGTCTCCAGGGGCATGGAGTACGGCTCCGCCGAGGTCACGCTCACCCCGGCCGAGGGGGAGGAGACCCTCGTCGAGCTGACCCCCGAGCGGCTCTACGACGCGGCGGCCCTCGGCTGGTACGGCGGGGACATGCACGTCCACCTCAACTGGGCGGGCGACATGGTCGGCACGCCCGAGCTCGCGGGGACCATGCAGCACGGCGAGGACCTGCACGTCCTCAACCTGGTCGCGGGGAACGTCTCCTCCGAGCGGGTCTACGACTCCGAGGCGCTGGAGCACTGGGCGGGACGTGACCTGCCCTGGTCCGACGCCTCGCACGTGGCCAGGATCGGTGTGGAGTACCGCAACGACCTGCTCGGCCACCTCTACGCCTTCGGCGTCTCGGCTCCGCCCTCACGGTTCCACACGGGTTTCCTCGGCACCGCCGACTGGCCCCCCAACAGCGTCGCCTGCGAGGAACTCCGCGGCCTCGGCGCCGTGACCGGCTACAGTCATCCCTTCCACACGCCGTTCGCCGACGCCGACGCACCGGACAAGGCACTGCTGTGGGGACGCAACTGCTCCTCCAGGGAGATCGTCGCCGACGCGGCCCTCGGCCTCGTCGACACCCTCGACGTGCTCAGCCAGACCTCGATCACCGCGACCGCCGCCGTCTACCGGCGCCTGATCGGGGCGGGCAACCGCATCGCGGTCACCGCGGGGACCGATGCGATGGTCTCCTTCGCCCGGCGGGGAAACCAGTCCAACCCGCCCGGCTGGGCGCGGGTCTACGCCCGGGTGGACGGAGCGCTGAGCGCCGCGTCGTTCGCCGAGGCGGTCAGGAGGGGCCGTACCTTCGGTACCACCGGCCCCTGGCTGGAGCTGTCGGCCGGAGGCCACGGCCCCGGTGCCACCCTGGACCTGTCGCCGGGCGAGCGGATCACGATCACCGCCCGGTCGGTGGGGCCCGAGGTGCAGCGGCTGGAGATTCGCACAGCCGACGGCGTGCTGGCCGAGGGGCCGCCCGGCGAACTGACCGCGGAACTGGTCGTCGGCGACCCCACCTACGTGGTCGCCCTCGCCACCGGTGGCCCGCACGAGCGGTCCTTCACCGGCGAGGTGTACGCCCACACCAGCCCGGTCTACCTCGACGTGGGCGGCCGTCACGTGGCCAGGGCCGAGGACGTCGGCTGGTGCCTGGAGTGGCTGGACACCCTGGAGGCGCTCCTTCGCGAGGAGGGCGTCTTCGAGACGGCCGGGCAGCTCACCGACCATCTTGACCTGATCGGCCGGGCCAGAGAGGTCTACCGGGAACGCCTGACCTGACGGCGCGCGACCGGAGCCGCTCCTCGGGAGTGCCCACGGGATGGGACATGCGAGGCTTGTCAGCATGAATCGCCTGGCTGAGGTTGACCTGTCACGGAAGCTCACCAAGAACGAGGCCTCCGAGCGGCTCGACGCCGCTCTCGAACGCCTGCTCCACCTGCGGCTCACGCTCGGCGGTCAGGTCGGCGAGCAGCGCATCGGTCCGCCGCTGTGCGTGGTCTTCGAGGGGTGGGACGCCTCGGGCAAGGGAGGTGCCATCAAGCGGCTGGTGCGCCCGCTGGACCCGCGCCACGTTCGCGTCGCGCAGTTCGCCGCGCCGACCTACGACGAGAAGCGCCACCACTTCCTGTGGCGGTTCTGGCCGGTCCTGCCCGGCTGGGGCGGGATGACCGTGCTCGACCGCTCCTGGTACGGCCGGGTGCTGGTGGAGCGGGTCGAGGGCTTCGCCACCGAGGAGCAGTGGTCCCGCGCGTACGGGGAGATCGTGGAGTTCGAGCGGACCCTCACGGCCGAGGGCATGATCTTGGTCAAGTTCTGGATGCACGTCTCCGAGGACGAGCAGCTACGGCGCTTCCAGGACCGGGCCGGTGACCCGCTGCGGGCCTGGAAGCTCACGGACGAGGACTGGCGCAACCGCGAGAAGCGTCCGCTGTACGAGGCCGCGGTGGAGGACATGCTCGCACGTACCGACCATCCGAAGGCGCCGTGGCACGTGGTCCCCGGTGACGACAAACGCCTGGCCCGCGTCACGGTGGTGGAGACCGTCTGCGCCGCGATCGAGGCCGAACTCGCCGCCCGGGGCTACGAGCCGGCGATCCCCGCCGCGCCGGAGGCCGGGGCGGAGGATGTGGCGGACGACTAGCGGGACCGTGTCGTTAAAGCCGTTCTGACAAGAAGCATGGAAGCGGTGGGGACGTGCCGGGCACCGCCTGTCAGGGTAGACGGCAGAATCAAATGACTGTCCGTTCGTCTGTCATCGTTCTTCGTCGTCGCGGGAGGGTGTGACGCATGCGGTTGAGCTCACGGCTGAGCAGGCTGGACCGGAGGGTGTTCGCCATGGTGGCGAGCGCGAGGTTTCCCGGTCTCGAACGTGTCGTGCCCGCGCTGTCACGCGCGGCGGACAACTCCCTGCTGTGGGCCGGGGTGGCCGGAGCGTTCGCGGTCAGCGGGCGCCGGCCGTTGCGCCGCGCCGCGACCAGAGGGCTGCTCGCGGTCAGCCTGGCCAGCCCGCTGGTCAACCTGGTCGGCAAGCAGGTCTTCCGCCGGAGCCGGCCATCGGCAGAAGGGCTACCGCTCGCCCGGCTGATCAAGATGCCCACCTCGGCGTCGTTCCCCTCGGGCCACTCCGCCTCGGCGGCCGCCTTCGCCGCGGCCGTGGCGATGGAGGCGCCTCGCGCGGTCGCGGTCCCCGTCGCGCTTCTCGCGGCCGCCGTCTGCTTCTCCCGCGTCTACACCGGCGTGCACTATCCGGGCGACGTGCTCGCGGGGGCCGGGATCGGCGTGGCGGCGGGACTGGTCACCCGCCGCATCTGGCCCGACGCCGGAGAGGCGGGGCACGCCCGCGCCGCCCTCACGGCGCCCTCCGCGCTGCTCGACCCGGAGGGCGAGGGGGCGGTCGCCGTGGTCGACGGCGCGGCCGACGCCGCCGCGGGAACGGCGGAGACGCTACGCGCGGCCCTTCCCCGGGCCGAGGTCGTCGAGGTGGCGCCGGGTGCCGACCTCGGAGCCGCCGTGCGGGACGCCGCTTCGCGGGCCAAGGTGCTCGCGGTGGCCGGAGGGGACGCCGTGGTCAACCTCGCGGCACAGGAGACGGCGGGCGCGGCGACCCCGCTGCTGGTCGTCCCCACGGGCGTCCGCGGCCGATTCGCCCGCGCGCTCGGAGTCGAGACCGTGCAGGAGGCGGCTGAGGCGTACCGCAACGGTGACCTCGTGGCCGTCGACGTCGGCGAGGTCGCGGGCCGGACGTTCGTCAACTCCGTCAGTGTGGGCCTCTACCAGGCACTGGCGGAGAGCAGGGAGCGCCGGCAGAGCCGGATCGGCACGTGGCCCGCGCTGTTCTGGGCCATGGCCGAGGTCCTCGGCCCCGGGGGCGCGCGGCCGGTGGATCTCATCGTGGACGGTGTGCCCAGGCGTGTCTGGACGGTGTTCGTGGGCAACTGTCG
The DNA here is from genome assembly GCF_040298085.1 of Streptosporangium sp. NPDC001681. Classification (NCBI taxonomy): domain Bacteria; kingdom Bacillati; phylum Actinomycetota; class Actinomycetes; order Streptosporangiales; family Streptosporangiaceae; genus Streptosporangium; species Streptosporangium sp. NPDC001681. The sequence continues at coordinate 15,625 of NZ_JBEOZN010000107.1, forward strand.
TTACGAGGCACGCGGTGGTGCTCCCGCCAGGCGGCAACGCCTGGAAGACGGTCTGCTGGACATCCGCGTGCTCGCCGCCGCCGACCGGTTGCCCCGGGTGCGGGTGTTTCTCAGCCTGTTGGCCGCAAGGGTGAAGCTCTCACGCCACTACCAGCAGTGGCAGGCCGACACGCTGCGCCTCTCGGCTCCCTCGGGCCGGCTGCCGCTGGCGCGTGACGGTGAGACGTTCACGGTCACGGGCGAGGCGGAGTTCACCAAGCGCCCGCGCTCGCTCCTCGTGGTCCGGCCGTCCGGCTGAGATCCGGGTGACGTCTCGGCAGTGATCGGGATCCGCACCGGTCGCCGAGGGCGACCGGTGCGGAACATCCCGATCTGTTGACGCGGGCTCACTGCCGGAGCCGTCCCGATCATCGGGCGGGCGCCGGTGTTTCTAGCGGTCTCGGATGCATCTGGCGATGGTCTCCGAGGCTGTCGGTGGATCAGCCGCCGCCGCCGCCACCGCCACCGCCGCCGCCACCGCCGCCGCCACCGCCGCCGCCGCCGCCTCCGCCGCTACGGGGGCCGCCGCCGCCTCCGCCACCGCCTCCGCCGCCACGGGGGCCGCCGCCTCCGCCACCGCCTCCGCCGCCGCCGACGATGTTGGTGTTGGTGTTGACGTTGCTGACATTGGCGCCGCCTCCGCCGCCGCCTCCGCCACCTCCGCCGCCACCACCACCGCCACCTCCGCCGCCACCGCCTCCGCCGCCACCGCCGCCACCGCCGTGGCGCCTGGCGAAGCACCTCGCGGGATTCGCGTGTTCCCTGCAGGGCTTCTGAGCGGAGGTGAGGACGGTCGTGGTGGCCTCCTGTGCCACAGTGCCGGCACTGGCGGGTTGGGCCGACATCGCTACGGGGGCGGCGAGGGTTGAGACGACCATCGCACCGGCTGCGAGCATGTTCCTAAGGATGATCATGAGAGATCACTCCTGCCGAATCGGTGGAACCCTGGGAGATACCCGGGCTGCCAAGACGCCTGACCGGTATCGAGGACGACACCCGACCTGGCGTCCGGATCTGACTCACGCTAGGTGCGAAGCGTGAGAACGGTCATCTCAGGGAGGCAAAGGTAGCGGTTCAGTCTGATTGCCCTAGGGTTCCCGACAAGAATTAATCAAAGGCGTTTAATCACTCTGAGCTACACCTCAAGTGGCGAGGGTAGTTGTTTCCAAAGCTCTTCTGATCCGATGGCATGGTTTTCCGGGAACTCCTCATGGCGCGGGTGGCCTTCGGGGGTGAAAGACCCGGTTTAGGTAAGCACCTGGGCTTTTCGCCGTTTTCTTCCACGCACTCCGGCGAGAGTCGGGCCGAGGATGTTCACCCGTACTGGTCGGTATGAGGGGACATGTCAGCCTCCGCTCCTCCGGGTGGTGTGGGGGTAGATCATGTTGTCCCGGCCGTGGTGGCGGACATGACCTCGCGCCGCCATATCGGCCGCCGGGAAACAGCCGAAACCGGTTCGGGGCTCCAGATGGCGGAGGGTGCGGGAAAAGGCTTGACAGGACCAGAGGTGTGCTGTCATATTCCCCTCCCGCAGGAGGGGCCGTTGGGGTGCTGAGGCTTCGGACACCGCGTCGCATGAGCCGCCTTTCCGGCCCGGCGCGTATCCGACCTCGGCGGACCCTTTATTGTCCCGATGACGATTTCCTGCGGAATCCCAGTGGCGTCAGACAGCTCGCCCAGGCTCTGGAGGCCTATCGGGGCGCGCTCGTCGTGGTCAGCCACGACCTGCCGTTCCTGGGATCCGCCGGTGTCACCCGGTGGTTGTCCGTGAATCGGGAGGGGGGTTGGTGGAGACCACCGATTTTCCGGCACTGTTTGACGGACAATGATCGATGCGGCAATAGTTTGGTAAGTGACTACCCCCCGTATCCTCGCCTGTGCCGTGGCAACCCTGGTGGCCCTGACCGCCTGCACCGCGTCCTCTGACGAGAAGGTGGTCGGCCCGGCCACCGCGGGTGGTGTGGCCGGAGTGGGCCAGGGGGCCGGCGGCCGGGCCTCTTCGCCGCCCACCGGCTCACCCGCCACCTCACCCGTCGTCGTGACGCTGACGCCCGAGGAGTACCGGACCGAGTTGGAGAAGGCGCGCGGCCCGGTGCGTGCCGCGGTGAAGAAGCTGGCCGCGACCGGCGGGCTGAAGACCCTCGACAAGCGGCTGAAGCAGACCTCCACCGCGGTGGACGGCGCGGTGACCCGATTGGCCGAGCTGGCCCCTCCCGCGGAGGTGAAGGTCCAGCACGACGACTACGTCGAGGCCCTGCGCGCCCTGTCGGTCGCCTTCGGAGGCGCCCGCCGGGACGCCGAGGCACAGCGGTTCTGCACCGGCCCCGCCGTGCTGACCGGCATGGACAGAGCAGGGGAGCTGTCCGATGTGGAGAAGGCGGCCGACGCGCTGAGCGGATATCCGGCGAGCGTCATCTCGGTCAAGGCGCCCAAGCAGCGCACCCGCCGGCTGCCCAACGGCAGGTTCATCGCCTCCGAGGGCCGTCCGGGGCGCGCCTTCCTCGAACTGCGCAACGGCACCCGGCAGGACGCCGTCGTCGTCCTGGTGCGCGGCAAGCGGAAGGCGGTCACCGTGTACGTCAGAAAGAAGTCGAAGTTCAAGATCCGGGGGGTGCGGGACGGCAGCTACAAGATCTACTACACCTTCGGCAGCGACTGGGATTCCAAGGCCCGCAGCTTCACCCGGTCGTGCGACTTCGAGCAGTTCGGCAAGTCCGTGCGGTTCAGGACCGTCTACACCGCGGCCCAGATCCGCTGGACCGACTGGACGATCACCCTGCACGCCGTCATGGGGGGCACCGTGAAGCCAAAGCGGATCAAGCCGGGCGACTTCCCCGGCTGACCTGCTCCTCGGTGGGCCGCCACGGACGCGAAGACCGCGATCTCGTCGTGAGATCGCGGTCCCTGTGTTCCCCCGGCTCCGATCAGGTCGAGAAGAGCATCCCCACCCAGCTGCGCTGGCGGTGGTGACCGTAGTGACCGTGGTGCGGTGCACCCCAGGCGGGAGCTCCGTAGCCGGGAGCGCCGTGCACGGGCGGCGGCGGAGGAGGCGGCGGAGCAGCGTGGGACTGCTGTGACCACTGGCTCTCCATGCGGGTCAGCGTCTCAAGCTCGCCGTAGTCCAGGAAGATTCCGCGACAGCTCTCACACTGGTCGATGTGGACGCCGTTGCGCTCGTAGGTGCGCATGGCGCCCCGACACTTGGGGCACTGCATCTGGCTGGTCTCCTTTTTCGGGCGTGATTACCAAGTAACCACAACCTACTGCGTGGGCACAGCATGGCAGGCGCTTCTGTGTCGGACAATCCTCAGGCACGCCTCGACGAGGATCTCCTCGACCTCGTCCAGCGGGCGCCCCGCCCGCCTGGCGGTGGCCACCGCCGCCGCCGCGAGCTGTACGGTCATCGCCTGCGCGGGGATCTCCAGCCGTTCCCACGGGTCACCGTCCGGAGGGACGGCGCCCCCGCCCGCGGCGCGGTAGGCATCCAGGAAGCGGTGCCACACCTGCGGTTCCAGCAGCCCGGCCGCGAACCAGGCGGCAGGCCTGGACAGGTCCCACGCCTGGTCGCCGACGCCCAGGTCGTCGATGTCGATGAGGATCCACTCGTCCGGCGCGCGGACCATCTGGCCCATGTGCCAGTCGCCGTGGGTCAGGCCGCCGGGGCCCGCGGAAGGGGAGGGCAGGCAGCCGAAGGCCCGGCGTACCGCCAGTTCGGCGGCGGAGCGGTCGCCCAGGCGGGCGACGGTCGCGGCCACCCGGCTCGGCCCTCCCGCGGCTCCCAGCGGGGGCAGGGTCCGCGCGGGTACGGCGTGCAGCCGTGCCAGCAGCCGGGCGGCGGCCTCCCAGGGCGCCGCGTCCGGATCCTCGGGGTCCACCGGAGTCCCGGCCGGCCAGACGGTGACCAGCCGATCCCCGGCGGTCATGACCTCCTCGGTCACCGGCTGGAGCATGATCTGGCGCAGCGCCGGATGGGCGGTGGCCCGCATCCGCTCCACCAGTGGTTCCCGCTCCGCCCCCGGTGCGTGCGCCTTGACCACGACGGAGCCGGCCCGCATGATGATCACGTCCGGCCTGGTCGGCAGCACGGTGCCGGCCACACCGCCGTACTCGACGCCGATCCGGCGTAATGTGTCGATCAGATCGTCGCTGTCCACCGGGAAAGTGAACCACTCGATCCAGGATCTTGCCGAGCAGCCGCATAAAGTACGAGATATGAGGATCGGGTTTGCGGTGCCGGTGTCGGGGTCATGGGCGACGCCGGGCAACATGACGCGGGTGGCACGCCGGGCCGAGGAACTCGGCTACCACGAGGTGTGGACCTTCCAGCGTCTGCTCTATCCGCAGGGGCACGACATGGGCCCGATCTACCGCAGCGTGCACGACCCGGTGGTCACGCTCGCCTACCTGGCGGGGTTGACGAGCCGGATCAGGCTCGGGGTCGCGGTGCTCAACATACCGTTCGTCTCGCCCGCGCTGCTGGCCAAGCAGCTGGCCAGCCTGCAGGCGGTCTCCGGCGGGCGGCTGGACGTGGGACTCGGGCTGGGCTGGCTGCCCGAGGAGTTCGCCGCCTCGGGGGCGTCGTTCGAGCGGCGCGGGCGGCGCGGGGAGGAGTTCGTCCCGCTGTTGCGGCGCCTGTGGACGGAGGAGGTCGTGGAGCACAGCGGCGAGTTCTACGAGCTGCCGGCCGCGTACCAGGATCCCAAACCGCCCACCGTGCCGCCGATCCTGCTGGGCGGGTCGGCGGAGGTGGCGCTGAGGCGCGTCGGGCGGCTGGCGGACGGCTGGATCAGTTCGAGCCGCGAGGACCTCGACGAGATCGACAAGAAGATCTCCGTCGCCAAGGAGGCCGCTCGTGACGCCGGGCGCGATCCCGAGGCGCTGCGCTTCGTCACCCGGGGCGTCACCCGCATCCGCCCCTCGGGGACGGCCGGACGAGGGCCGCTGACCGGCTCGTTCGAGGAGATCAGGCAGGACGTCGACAGGCTGGCGGCCAAGGGCGTCACCGATGTCTTCCACGACCTCAACTTCGATCCGGAGATCGGATCGCCCGACGCCGACCCCGAGGAGTCGATGCGCAGGGCGGAGGCGGCACTGGAGGCACTCGCGCCCTGATCAAGCGTTTGGTTCGATAGGGGCATGAGGGCACAGGAGATGGCGGACCGGCTGGAGATCGGCGAGTTGCTCGCCAGGTACGCCTACGCGGTGGACACCGGAGACTGGGAACGGCTCGACCTGGTCTTCACCCCGGACGCGGTGATTGACTACACCTCGGCGGGCGGTATCAGGGGCAGCAGGGACGAGGCACGGCGATGGCTCGCCGAGGTGCTGCCGACCTGGCCGGGACGCCAGCACCTGATCGGGGTGATGACCATCAGGTTCGACGGGGACGAGGCGGCGGTCACCGCCTCGTTCACCGACACGCTCGCGCCGTCCAGGGAGATGATCGCCGCCGACACCGCAGGGCTCATCCGCGGCGGCGGCTGGTACCACCACCGCCTGGTCCGCACCATGTACGGCTGGCGGAGCAGAGAACTGATCGAGGAACAGACCTGGCGGACCGTGTGTTAGGCCATGGCCCCTAGGTCTTTCGCCCACCGTTCCCCGCCACGGCAAGATCCGCGGACAGGGGCCGGAGCGGGAACGGGTAGGGGCGGTCCGGTACCGTGCGGTGGCCGGAGGCCCGTTTGGGCGGCCGTTCAACTGCGCGATGCTCTGATGTGCGAGCCTGATGGCGCATTGTCGGCCTTGCCCTGCCATCCTGGTTCTCGTACATATACGGCCGGAACAGAGGAGAACGGTGGACGAGCGCAAGCCGATCGAGTGCTGGCTGTCGGACATGGACGGGGTCCTCGTCCATGAAGGACACCCGGTGCCCGGTGCAGACGAGTTCATCCGCCGGCTGCGCGAGTCCGGCAAGCGGTTCCTGGTCCTGACCAACAACTCCATATACACCCCGCGTGACCTCGCCGTACGACTGCGCGCGGCAGGCCTGGACATCCCGCCGGAGTCGATCTGGACCTCCGCGCTGGCCACCGCCAGGTTCCTGGACGGCCAGCGCCCCGGAGGCTCGGCGTACGTGGTCGGCGAGGCCGGCCTGACCACGGCCCTGCACGAGATCGGCTACGTGCTCACCGACATCGCCCCCGACTACGTGGTCCTGGGCGAGACCCGCACCTACAGCTTCACCCAGATCACCCGGGCGATCCGGCTGATCGAGGGCGGCGCCCGGTTCATCGCCACCAACCCCGACGCGGTCGGGCCTTCCAACGAGGGGTCGCTGCCCGCCTGCGGCGCGGTCGCCGCGATGATCACCAAGGCGACCGGGGTGGAGCCCTACTTCGTGGGCAAGCCCAACCCGATGATGATGCGCAGCGCGCTGCGGGCCATCGACGGCCACAGCGAGAGCACCGCGATGATCGGTGACCGGATGGACACCGACATCGTCTCCGGCATGGAGGCGGGACTGCACACGATCCTGGTGCTGACCGGGGTCGTCAGCAGGGACCAGATCGACCGCTACCCGTTCCGCCCCTCCCGGGTGGTCGACTCGGTCGCCGACCTGATCGAGCTGATCGACTAGGGCCTGCCTGCCGGGCGGGGAGTATTCCTGCCGTGATCTGTCAGGTATGGGTGCCATGCTGTCGCGCATGACACGTGTTTACCTGGAGATCGGTGCCAAGAAGGTCTTCGCCTGCTCGGTGGAGTGGCCGGGCTGGTGCCGGATCGGCAGATCCGAGGAGGAGGCGCTGGAGGCGCTGGTGACGTACGCGCCGCGCTACCGGGTCGTCGCGGAGCGGGCGGGGCTGCTCTTCGAGCCGGCGGACCCGGTGGTGGTGGAGCGGGCCAAGGGCGGCACCACCACGGACTTCGGGGCCATCGAGGCGATCCCCTCGCTCGACGCCGAACCGGTCGGCGAGGCGGAGGCCGCTCGGGCCGTCGCGTTGGTCGAGGCGGCCTGGAAGCTCTTCGGCGAGGCGGCCGCCGCCTCGCCGGAGGAACTGCGCAAGGGGCCGCGCGGCGGTGGCAGGGACCGCGACAAGATGGTCGCCCACGTCGTCGAGGCCGAGCGCGCGTACGCCCGCAAGGTCGGTGTCCGCCACAAGCCTCCACGCGAGCCCGCGGACCTGGCGGCGATGCGTGCCGACCTCGCCGAGGTGCTGTCCCGGCCCTCCGAAGGAGGGCCGCCGGTCCCCGGCGGCTGGCCCGTCCGCTACGCCGCCCGCCGCATCGCCTGGCACGTCCTCGACCACCTGTGGGAGATGGAGGACCGCCGGACCTAGTGCTCCTATGCCCGGGGCGAGCACGACCTGAAGCGCACCGAGCAGGGCTGGAAGCTGACCGGGGCGCGCGTTCGGCCCGTCCACCACACCGGCAACGCCAACCTCCTCGCGGACGTCGCGGTGATCACCAAGTGAGCGCCCACGAGCCCCAAGCCCGCACGATCACCTTCGAGCGCTTCGGGCCGGCCGACGTCCTCACCCTCACCTCGGCCGCGATACCGCGGCCGGGGCCGGGCGAGGCCGTGGTCGAGGTACGTGCCATTGGCGTCGACTTCATGGACGTCTCCACCCGCCTCGGCTTCAACCCGACCGTCCGACCGCCCGCGACGCCTGGCGTCGAGGGCTCAGGCGTCATCCGCGCACTGGGCCCCGGCACCGACGACCTCCACGTCGGCCGGCGCGTGGCCTGGTATCACGTGCCCGGCAGTTACACCACCCACCTCCTGGCCCCCGCCGCCGCACTCGTCCCGTCCCCGACGCGACCTGGAATCCCGCCACACCGTCGGCAAACTGATCATCGAACCCTGAACAGCGCCCGTCCCGAACGACCTCGAACCGAGCGCGGGCGGCGCCGACACCGGGGCCACCTGCGTCCACGCGGTGACGCCCCGTCCCGGCCGCCGCCGAACCAGCCTCCTTGGCGGATGACCCGGCCTCCGAGGCCGGCTTGAAGTACCGACGGACGTTCTCCGGCTTGCGATGCCACGACTTGGCGCCACCAGGTCGACGCCAGCAGTCCGACCCCGGCTGCGAACGCCGAAGCGTCCAAATGGCCGGCCCATGACCGCCGTCGCCATCGGTCCTCGGCCTCCGTGTCGCCCGCAACCGGAGCCCTTGGCCGTGCCTACTCGTCGTCCGGGTCCGATCTGGTCAGGCCGCGAAACAGCCGTCGACGTCACAGCTGACGCCGGTGCCCCTCACTCGCTCATGAATGAAAGACATCGGCTGTCAGCAGAGCGATGCCACCATCAACGGTCTGCCCTCTGCGGCTCAGTCATGGGCTCACTGACCTGATAGCCGCCAAATCGTTCACGGAGCGTCTTCTTCGAGAACTTGCCGACGCTGGTCTTGGGGATCTCGTCGATGAACTCCACCACGTCGGGTACCCACCATTTGGCGACCCGCTCGGTGAGGAACTGGAGGACTTCGCTGGAGGTGAGTGCCTCGCCTTCCTTGACCACGACCACTGCCAGCGGACGCTCTACCCAGTGTTCGTGCGGGATGGCGATCACCGCCGCCTCGGCGACCTTCGGGTACGCCATGATCGCGTTCTCCAGTTCGACCGATCCGATCCACTCGCCGCCGGACTTGATCAGGTCCTTGGTACGGTCGACCAGCCGGACCGAGCCGTGGCGGTCGATCGTGGCGACGTCGCCGGTGCGCAACCAGCCGTCCTCGGTGAACTGCGCACCGCCGCCCTCAGCGCGGTAGTACTCCTTGGCGACCCACGGCCCTGCCGCCTGTACCTCGCCGGTGGCCGTGTCGTCCCACGGCTGCGGCTCGCCGGTCTCGGGGTCGCAGATGCGCAGCTCGACCAGCGGTGCGGCCAAGCCCTGCCGGGCGCGTACGTCGTCACGCTCGTCCTCCGGCAGGGCGGCGTGCTGGGTGCCGGGCCGGGCGATGGTAGCGATTGGGCTGGTCTCGGTCATCCCCCATGCCTGCAGGATCGGCACGCCGATGGCCTCGCGGTAGGCCGCCGACAGCGCCTTCGGCACCGCCGACCCGCCGCACAGGATCGTGCGCAGCGACGACAGGTCGTGCTCGGTGAGCAGCGGCTGGATGCCCATCCAGATGGTGGGCACGCCGCCGGTGACGGTCACCTTGTGCCGCTCCAGCAGCGAGGCGATCGCGTGCGGGGTCATGTTCGAGCCCGGGAAGACGAAGGACGCGCCCGCCAGCAGCGCGCCGTACGGCAGGCCCCAGGCGCCTGCGTGGAACATCGGGACGACCGGCAGCACCACGTCGCGTTCCGACAGCGCCGCCGGGCCGTCGGCGATCAGCGTCATCAGCGAGTGCAGCACCGTCGAGCGGTGGCTGTAGACCACCCCTTTCGGGTTGCCGGTGGTGCCGGAGGTGTAGCACATCGCGGCGGCGGTGTTCTCGTCGGCGATGTGGAAGGTGCCGCTGTACGGCTGCGCCGCGGACAGCAACTGCTCGTAGTCGGCGATGCGGGGGTCGTCGGGGATCGGGGCGTCGGATCCGTCGTCGATCACCACGCAAGTGCGCACGGTCTCCAATCGGTCGGTCAGCGGCCACAGCACGGGTAACAGCGAGCGGTCGACGAAGACGACCTCGTCCTCGGCATGGTTGACGATGTAGACCAACTGGTCGGGAAACAGCCGGATGTTGAGGGTGTGCAGCACTCGGCCGGTGCACGGCGCCGCCAGGTACAGCTCCAGATGCCGGGCGGTGTTCCAGCAGAATGTGCCGACCCGCCCGTCCGCGCTGACGCCCAGCATGTCCAGCACGGTGGCGAGCCTGCGCACCCGCGCGCACATGTCGGCGATCGTCGTCGTGGTCTCGCCGGAGGCCTCGGCCGTGATGATCGTCTTGTGGCCGAAGTACTGCTCGGCGCGGTGGAAGAGGTGGGGTAGGGCGAGCGGGCGGTCCTGCATGAGTCCGAGCATCGCTACTCCTGAGTCGGCTCGCGGATGATGACGGGGAGGGTGACCCTGCTTGGATACGAGGGGCCGTGGTGGATCCGGTTGAGCGCGACAGCCATCTCCGGCTCGTGCTCACGGGTGATCACGCCGCCGGTGCCCGAATTGCGGTCGAAGCGCGGGAAGTTGCTGCTGGAGATCTCCACCAGGATCCGGTGCCCCGGCAGGAATACGTTCGAGGTCGCCAGCAGGTCCACGGTGATCTCGTAGACGACGCCTGGCTCCATCAGCTCCGGCTTCTCCAGCGAGTCGCGGTAGCGCATCCGCTGGATGCCGTCGCACAGGTTGATCGCGCGGCCGTCCGGGTGGACGTCGACCAGCTTGACCGTGAAGTCGGTGTCGACCACCGACGACGACACGAACAAGGTCGCCGACACGGGTCCGGTCACCTCCACGGCCTCATCGAGGACGCCGCTGCTGAAGCACAGCACGTCGTCACGGCTCTGGACCGGGCGCTGATCGGTGGGGCCGTTGAAGCCGGTCGGCCGCATGACGGAGCCGCCCAGAGTCGGCACCGGCCGGTGCGGGTCGTAGAGGTAGGCATCGGTGAAGTTACTCTCGGGCTTATCCGAGGTCAGCGACCCGGAACCGACCGCGGTGTTGGCGGGACCGGAGCCGTCCAGGAAGTAGGGGATGTATCGGGTGTCGGGTAACGGCCAGCCCTGTTCGTCACGCCACTGGTCGATGCCCATAACGAAGATCCGGACCGGCGCCATGCTGTCGAGCGCATCCTTCCGGCCGCGCAGCCACCGGTCGAAGAACGCCAGATGCGCACCCGTCATGTCGGCCGCCTCAGGTGAGGCGCCTATCCCGAAGCTGCGGTCGGGAAAGACCCCGCTCACCGTGGTGTGGCTCCATGGCCCGATGATCAGCCGCTGTCCCTCGCGCGCCTCGGCCGTTCCGCCGCGCTGTTTCATCTCGGCGTAAGCGCGGATGGTTTCGCCCAGGAACGGGTCGTACCAGCCGCCGATGTTCAACGCCGGCACCGTGATGGAGGCCGCCCTGTCCAGCGCCGACAGCTCCTGCCAGACGTCGTCGCGATCCGGGTGGTCCATCGCCTGATCGAAGATCCATGGCAGGTACTTCGCCAGCAGCGGATGCTCCGCCGTCGGCGTGGCCGCCACCAACGCGTCCATGTCGTTCAGCGCCTCGCTCAGCCCGACCAGGTCGGCCGCCTCTCCCTTGCCGGAGCGCAGCCTTCGCGTCACGTCGTTGGCGCTCATGAGCGAGGTGAAGGTCAAGATGGTGTCCAGGGAGAAGGCGCCGCCCGGCGAGTAGTACGGGGCGCGGTAGAGGTCCGCGGAGGTGATCGCCGGGGCGATCGCCTTCAAGCCGGGCACGCCGGTGGCGGCGACCTGCCACTGCACCATCCCGAGGTAGGACACGCCCCAGGTGCCGATGTTGCCGTCGCACCAGTCCTGCCCGGTCAGCCAGGTCACGGTGTCCGCGCCGTCGGCGGACTCGTTGACGTGCGGGGTGTGGTCGCCGGCGGAGTTGAAGGTGCCGCGGCACTCCTGGACGACGACGGCGTAGCCGTTCTCGACGAGGGTGAAGATGTTGGGCGAGGTGAACCCGTAGTTGGCCAGCACGTGCTTGCCGTACGGATTGCGCACCAGCAGGACCGGGACCGGGCCGCCGGTCTGCGGGAGCCAGATGTCGGTGGCGAGCTCGGCGCCGTCGCGCATGGGCACCGGCACGTCGACCGAGACGCTGTACCTCACGGGTGCACCACCTCGACCAGGTCCCGCCTGCGCACCAGCGCCCAGACGAGGTCGGCGAGCTCGTCCGGGTCGATCACCGGCAGGTCGACCGCCAGCCGCATGTCGCCTGAGCGCACGGCCTGGTGGGCCTCGCTGCGATCGATGAGCGCGCGCACCGCCACCGCGCCCGCGTAGACGCCGTGCTCTGCCAGCTCGTCGTGCAGGGTGTGGATGTAGTTGCGGGCGGCGGCCAGCACCGGGACCGGTCCGGACAGGCCCGCCGACGGCTCGAGCACCGAGTAGCCGTACCCCGTCACGATGGCGCCGGCACGGCGTTCGAGCATCTCTGGCAGCACCGCGTGCACCAGCTCGACCGGGGTCAGCAGGTACAGGTCGACCCAGTCGCGCAGCGTGGCCGCGTCGAGCTCGGCGGCGGGGATGAGGGTGGCGGGGCTGAACGGCGAGTACACCACGGCGTCGATCCGCCCGAAGCGCGCCCTGATGGACGCGACCAGAGCCGGGACGTCTTCGGTGCGACGCAGGTCCGCGACGAACGCCGCCGCCTCGATGCCGTCGGCGGCCAGCTCGGCGACCAGCTGGTCCAAGGGTTCGCGGCGCCGGGCGACCAGCGCGACTCGGTAGCCCTCTTGGCCGAAGCGGCGGGCGAGCGAGAGGCCCATCCCGCCTCCGGCGCCGAATACGGCGATGGTCTTGGCCATGTCACGGCCTCCCACAATGGTAAGTTGAGACGTGTTCTCAAGTTTCTTGCGATGCTAACACTAACTTGAGGAGCATCGTCAAGTTAGCCTTTGGGAGGTTTCATGCGCGCGGATGCTCGCCGCAACCTGGAAAAACTCAAGAGCGCCGCGGTCGAGGTGTTCCAGGAACGTGGCCTGAGCGTGCCCCTGGAGGAGATCGCCCAGCGCGCCGGGGTCAGCATCGGGACGCTGTACAACCGGTTCGAAAGCCGTCAGGAACTGATCGACGTGGTCGTCCCGGATCTCGCCGCGGCCAAGCTGGGCCAAGCAATGCAGCGGGCGCGGGAGCAGACCAGTCCGTGGCAGCGGTTCGCCGTCTACATCGAGGAGATGTGCGCACTCCAGGCCGCCGATACCGCACTCAACGACATCATCGCCCGCTCCTACCAGGACGCCACGGCGCTGGCAGCGATCTGCGACGAGTCCGTGACCTTCGGCACCAGGCTCATCACCGAGGCCCAGGCCGACGGCTCACTACGTCCTGACCTCACCCCCGACGACGTCTTCGTGATGTTCTGGCTGAACGCCCACCTGACCCGCACCACCAGCGCCGCCGCCCCCGACGCCTGGCGGCGTCATATCGCCCTCCTCCTGGACGGCCTTCGCACCAGCGCCGCAACCCAGCTGCCGACTGGCCCCGACAGCGTGGCCGCTGCTCTGCCCGTGATGCTCACCGGCGGTGCACCACGGCGACGTGAAGGTGTCGAACGGTGATGGGGGTGTTCAAGTTGTCCCACACCAGCACCAGTGGCTCAAACAGTGCTCCGTTCCTCAGCGGAGGTTGCGAACGCGCTGCAGGGAAACCGAGATTGTCGGGCCTGCCTTCCTGATGCCAGGACCGGGGTGGATCTGTACTTCCGGTAAGGAACGTCGCACTGGTCCTGTCCCGTGATCATGTAACTGGGTGTCGGAGCCAGATCCTGATGGAGGCGACGTCAAGAGTGCCCTGGTAGATGATGGCTCTCTTGTCGTAGCGGGTGGCGACGGCACGGTACTGGCGGAGCTTGTTGACGCACCGCTCCACGGTGTTGCGCTCCTTGTAGGCCTCCCGGTCGAAGGCCGGCGGCCGTCCCCCCTTGGAACCGAGTCTCTGCCGGTTGTCCTGCTGGTCCTTCTTGACCGGGATGACGGTCTTGATACCACGCCTCCGCAGGTAGTGGCGGTTGGCGCGGGAGGAGTACGCCTTGTCCGCCATCGCCCGGGCTGGGCGCGTGCGCGGTCGCCCGAGGCCACGACGTCGGATGCGGATGGCCTCCATCAGTGCAATGAACTGCGGGCAGTCAGCGTGCTGGCCGGGGGTGAGGATGCGGGCGATGGGGCGGCAACGCCGATCGGCCACCAGATGAATCTTGGTCGACAGCCCGCCCCGCGACCGGCCGAGGGCTTCTCGCCCCGACGTTACCCGTTCGTGATCTTTCCGGTCCCCTTTGACAGTGCGTCCTTGGCCGGAGCATGCCGAGCGCCGGCCGCGTGCTGATGAGCGCGCACCACCGTGGAATCGACGCTGACCGTCCAGTCCTCGCCCTCAGCCTCATCACACCCCGCGCGCAGCCCGTCCAGGATCCGCTCCCACGTGCCATCCAGCGACCAGCGGCGATGCCGGTTGTAGACCGTCTTCCACCTGCCATAGCAGGTCGGCAGGTCACGCCACGGACTGCTCGTCCGGGTCCGCCAGAAGATCCCGTTGATCACCGTGCGATGGTCATTCCACTGCGCACCCCAGCCTGTGCTCACCGGCAGCAGCGGCTGCAGCCACGCCCACTCCTCATCGGTCAGATCATGACGCTTCAGACGCTCCTCATCCACACAGATGATCTACACCAGACGACAGCACAAACACCGATAGGCCCTAGGCTCGGTCTATGCCGCGACAGGTGATGATCTGGCTAGTTCTGGCCCTGGTACTCGCGGGCTGCGAAGATCGACCGCGCCCCGAGCGCCGTCTGACACCGCCAACCTCCGCACCGCCAACCTCCGCACCGCTCCCGGTGTCCACGCCTCGTGAGGGCAAAGGCAGCCGACTAGCAGACGACGTCAACAGCGATGGCTACGCGGACCTGGTCGTCGAGTTCCGCTCTAGAAATCGGACGCATCTCACGGTCATCTATGGCTCGTCAAGAGGGCTCGATCCCTCGAAGCGGACGGTCGTGTCACCCGACAGGTTCGCCTCCTGGCTGATCGGCAGCGGGATCAGGGCCGACCTCGATGGCGACGGCTTCGGCGACCTGCTGGCCTACGGGAGTATCCCCGGCCGCGACAAGCAGCAGCGTCCGCACATCTTCTGGGGCGGCCCGCGCGGCCTCGACGCCCGGACACCGCCCACCCCGATCCAGGCGCCGGTGACGAACCGCCTGGCGAGCCATCGGACCGTTGCGGGCGACTTCAACGGCGACGGCGCGGCTGACGTGGCGATGTCCAGCCCCCACGGCGACGACGATGGCGGCGCTGACCTGGCCGTCCTCTACGGTCCGTTCAGCCGCGCGGCGGTTCCCGCCCGGCACACCATCCAGCCGTCGCCGACCGGCGAGGAGCTCTGGCGAATGACCGTGGACAGGGTCGACGGGCGACGCCCGACGGGGCTGGTCGTGTACGAGGGCGACGACGGCGAGCAGACCGCCGGCTGGCTGCTTACGGCCGGACCCGACGGCCTGTCGAAGCAGGGCCGCAGGCTCAACGAGGGCATGGCCGCGGCGTTCGGCGACTTCGACGGCGACGGCGCCCGAGACGTCGCCGTCGGCGATGACGGCGGCCGCAACAATGAGCCCGGCTTCGAGACGGAACCACCCTCGGTCGACAAGACGCTGACCATCTATTACGGCGACGGTCGGCAGGCTGTGTTCAAGGGCATTGCGGGTCCTGCGGTCTCCGGCGACTTCGACGGGGACGGCCATGACGACCTCGCCTTCGGCGGGGTGGTCCCTTCATGGAATCTAACCTCATACATCCCAGCGCGGATCTTCTGGGGTGGATCTGACGGTCTGCGAGCCGGCGAGAACGTCGATGGGGTGGGCCGGGCCGCGCCGCTGGCGGCGGGAGATTACGACGGCGACGGGGACGACGAGCTCGCCTTCGCCCACCGTGACGACGACCTCAAGATCGTGATAACAGACGGCAAGAGGGCGCTGGCCAGCTTCGACACTCTAAGCCTGGGCTTATAGCGCCCCCTCATCAGGTGACGAACGATCGGTGATGCGTCCTGCTCGAACACGGCGACCTCGTCACTCCCCACCGTCTCGAACCTTTGTGCAGCGCCACATCGTAGGGGGCCGAGCATCTGGCCGCTCTTAATTGCGTCGATCACGAAGAATGCCACGTCACGGTGGCTGATCATCCCGGCGAGGTAGTTCCAGGCTCCGCAGATGCTCTTGCCCGACCTCGTCTTCCCCAGGATCTTCACATGGTCGCTGATGATGTGGCCCGACCTCGTCCAGGCCCTGCCAGAGGCCGGGGCGCAGAGGCTCTGCCATGGAGGCACCCAGCCGCCCATGATCACGGGACAGGACCTAGCCCTCGGTGGCCTTCGCCGTTCCGGATGCCACGTGGGTGAACCGCCGGGTTCTCGCGAATCTTCGCGGGAAGTCCTCCGCCACGGCCCGATCCCGTCCAGTCATCGCATCATTCTGATCATCGTGTGAAATAGCACGATGTGATGGGTGTTGTGGAAAAAGTCATGGTCCGGCCACGTGGCCGGACCCGCCTGCCGGAGGTGATCCCGGCGGTGGTGGCGACGGTGATCGGCCTCTGGGGCATCGCCACCCCCTCGTTCTGGCGGGACGAGTCGGTCAGCGTGCTGGCCGCCGCGATGCCCATCGGCGACCTGTGGAACCTGCTCGACAGCATCGACCGGGTGCACGCGCTTTACTACCTCATGCTCCGGCCGATCGCCGCGATCTCGACCGGAGAGACGGCCATGCGCCTGCCCTCGGTCCTCGCCACGGCCGCCGCCGCGTACGGCATCGCGGTTCTGGGCGGGAGGCTCGCCACTCCGCGGGCGGGCCTGCTGGCCGGACTGTGCTACGCCGCGCTGCCGATGGTGAGCCGGTACGCCCAGGAGACCCGGAGCTACGCCATCGTGACGGCGGTGGCCGTGCTGGCGACCTGGGTGCTCATCGAGGCGACGCGCCGATCGAGCCGCCGGTGGTACCTGGGCTACGCGGCCTGCCTGGTGCTGCTCGGCTGGCTGCACGTCTACGCCCTGCTCCTGGTCGTCGCGCACGCGGTGACGGTGGCAGTGTGGCACCGCCGCGATGACGTCTCGTCCACCGAGGCGTCCCGCCGAGGCATCGCGCCGGTGGTGTCGCCTCGTCGTGATTCCTCGTCGGTGACCGCGCCCCGCCCAGGGATCGCGCGGTTCGCCGGGGCGCTGACGGTGGCCGGGACCGGGATCGCCCCGCTCGCGCTTCTCGCGGCCGGTCAGCGCGAGGCCCAGCTGTCGTGGTTGCAATCGCCGGAGTTCGTCGACGTCGCCAGGTTCGGGAAGGAGATCGCGGGCAGCGCGTGGCCGGTGTTGCCCCTGGCCGCCCTCGTGATCTTCGGGGCGATCTCCGGCGGGCGGCTGACCGGGGTCGCGCTGCCCTGGGCGCTGCTGCCGTTGCTGTCCATGGCGATCTCGCAGATCCATCCGGTCTACCGAACTGTGGGCCAGTGCTCCGGTGTTCACACTGGGGGTGAAGGCCCACGCGGAAGTGCCCGCCAGGGCGCGAGCGTGCCCTGGCCTTGCGTGCCCGTGAGCAGGCCGGCTCACGCGGGTCGCCGCTGCTGTTCGATGTAGTGCTTGAGGACCGTGAGCGGTGCGCCGCCCACGCTTGCGGCGACGTAGGAGCCGGACCGGAAATGCCCGCCCTACAGGGGGCGGCGGACGTGAGCGCCGTACTCCTTGCGCGGCATCCGTGCCGAGACGTCCTTCGGTGAGTTGACGAGCCTGGAGGGGGCGACCTTCGGCGGGTAGTGGACCAGCAGATGGACGTGGACGTGGTCGTGGTCGCCGTTGAACTCGCGAGGTTCGACCTCGAAGTCGGCGCGGACCTCGCGCATCAGTTCCTCGCGGTGGACCGGCATCGGGCCGGTGAACACCCCACGCCGGTACTTCGTCACGAACACCACGTGTGCGTAGAGGTGGTGGACAACATGGCGTCTGGTGCGCATCTCGGGTTGGATTCCACGGCGGTGACGTAAACCGTAAGGATACGATCACGGCGTGGAGTTGGTGAAACGCAACCGGGCGCACAAGGCGCGGCTTGATCTCAGTGCGGCCCAGGTGGCTGTGCTGGACGCTCAGGCGCATACCGCCCGCGCGCTGTGGAACCTGCTGCATGAGTACTTCACCTTCCGCCAGGGCCGGTTCGCGACGGTGAAGGACTGCGACGCGGCGATCCGCACAGCCCGCCGCGAGATCGACTGGATGGGACAACTGCCCGCCCAGGCGGCGCAAGCGGTGCTGAAAACGTATCGGCAGGCGTGGGCGAATTTCTTCAACCCCGACCATCCCGCTAAGCGGCCCACGTTCAAGGGCCGGCTACGGACCCGGTTGGCCGTGGACGTCCCGCAGGCCCGTGATCTGCAGATCAAGCGGATCAACCGGCGCTGGGGCGCGATCAACCTGCCCAAGGTCGGGCGGGTACGGTTTCGGTGGACCAAGGACCTGCCCGGCCTCACCAGGGGCGGTCCTGCCGGGCGGATCACCGGGGCACGGCTGGTCAAGGACGCCCACGGCTGGCAGGTCGTGTTCCGCACCGAGACCCTGGCCGAACCCGCTGCCGCCCACCAGGGCCCGCGGGTCGGCATCGACCGGGGCATCACCGTCGCCTTGGCCCTGTCGGACGGCACCATGCGTGAGCACGCACCCTGGCTTCGCACCGGCGAGAGGGAACACCTGCGCCGGCTGGAGAAGAAAGCGGCTCGCCGGCGGCGCACCCGGCCTCGTGCGGAGCCGGCCTCGCGTCGGCTGGCCCGCACCTACGACCAGATCGCCCGGCTGCGCGCGAGAGCCAAGCGCCGAGCCGTCGACTGGCAGCACCAGAC
>NZ_JBEOZN010000108.1:0-33673 GCF_040298085.1 Streptosporangium sp. NPDC001681
CGGGCGGTACGGCCATGGCCGTACCGCCCGGCGTGTTCTCGGGGTCCTTTCGCCGTGCCGCTCGCGTGTCAGGTCGGTGTGCGATCAGAGCTGCGGGGCCGGGGCGCGCAGAGCGGAGACGGCCTCGGCCCAGTCGACCGGGTCGGGGTCCTGCTCGGCGCGGACCAGCAGGTGCACGCCCTCCGGGGCGGTCCCGGTGTCGGCGGCCACGACCAGCGCGCCCTCGGGGATCGCACCCACGCCGGCCGCGACTCCGAGCTTGGACAGCCGCTGGGCCAGGGCTGAGGCCCGGTTCCCGCCGGTGACGATCAGTGGCCGGTTCCACAGCATCGCGAGGGTGAGCGCCACGTGCGCGGCCGCGTCGTCACCGGAGCCGTAACGTACCGCGACCGGCCCCGGCTCGGAGCCGGGCTCGGCCTGTTCCGGCACGGGCAAGGACACGACGGTCACCACGCGGCAGACCGCGCCGTCACGCACGGCGGCATAGCCGGGGACACCGGCGGGCAGCACCAGCAGGTCGGCTTGGGCACCGGAGGCCAGCTCCGGCAGCTCGCCTGCCACATCCGCGCTGAACCGGCTCACCACCCTGGTCTCCGAGCCGCGCTCGCGGGCGCTGCCGGCCAGCGCCTCCAGGTCGTGGAGGGTCTCGGCCAGCTCGGCCAGCTCCGAGGAGAGGCCGCTGCCGACCTCCAGGCGGCCCGCCGGGTAGGGGCGCAGGTGGCCCAGGACCACCTCGGACGGCGACCTGGACAGGGCAAGGGTGGTGGTCAGGCCGACCAACGGGGCCTGCTCGGCGGGCGGATCGGGCACGATCACCAGCACCCGGTGGGCGGCGGTCGCGCCGAGGGCGGCACGTTCGGCCTCGGCGATGTCGCGGGCCACCCGCCTGTCGGGGTAGATCCTGCGCACCAGCGGGCCGGTCATCGCGGTCGTGACGAGGGCCATGACCACCATCAGCGAGTAGAGCTCGTCGTCGAGCACGCCCTTCTGCAGGCCGACGGTGAGGATGACGATCTCGGTGAGCCCTCGCGTGTTGAGCAGGGAGGCCAGTGCCCAGGACTGCCGCTTGGGCAGCCGCTGGGTCCGCGCGGCGGCGTAGGAGCCGAGCAGCTTGCCGCCGATCGCGACGACCAGGATCGCGGAGAGCGTGCCGAGGCTGGACAGGTCGAGTTCGCGCAGGTTGACGTTGAGCCCCGCCACCACGAAGAACATCGGCAACAGCAGCAGTACTGCGAGCTGTTCCAGCCGCTCCAGGATCTCGTGGTTGAGCCGTTCCGCCCCCTCGCGGGGCATCACCGCGCCGAACACGAACGCGCCGAAGATGAAGTGGACGTGCATCCACTCGGTGGCCCAGGCCGATCCGATCAGACCGAGGAGCACCAGGGAGAGCAGGCCGGGCGTCAGCCGCCCGGCCTTCTCGTAGGCGGGCACCAGCCGGGCCAGCAGGGGCTTGACGACCAGGAACATCACCAGCGCGTACGGCAGGGCGAGCAGGACCTTCCACTGCCCCTCGGACTCTCCGGCCCCCGCGATGCCCACCACCACCGCCAGGACGGTCCAGGCGAGCACGTCGATGACGGCCGCCGAGGCCAGGGCGAGGCCGCCGAGCGTGATCCGCTGCATTCCCCGGTCGGTGAGGACCCGCGCCAGCACCGGGAAGGCGGTGGCGGCCATCGCCGCGCCCATGAACAGCACGAACGGCAGGGTCTTGTCGCCTCCCACGTGCTCACCCGCGATGGCCAGCGCGAGCACGCAGCCCAGGACGAACGGCACCACGGTCGAGCCGAGCGCCACGGTCACCGCGATCCGTCCCTTGCCCCTGACCAGCTTCTGGTCCAGTTCCAGGCCGACGACGAACATGAACAGCACCAGGCCGACGTTGGCCAGGGCCTGCAACGGGGGCCGCATCTCGGAGCCGAACAGCTCGTCACCGATCAGGGGGCCCAGCAGGGTGGGGCCCAGCAGGATGCCGGCCACGATCTCGCCGATGACCGGAGGTTGGCCGAGCCATCTGGCCAGCGCTCCGAAAAGCCGCGCGGCCGCAAGGACGATGACAAGGTCAAGCAGGAGCAGATCCATGTGCAGCAATTGCGAGCACGCTTTCCGTATGCAAAGAAAAGCCCCGAGAATGGCGAAGGCGACGTTACCGTGTGTGGGATGTCGTCGCGAACGTTGCGCAGGCATGGAGGGAGACCGTTGTGGAAGGCATCGCCGACTATGAGTTCATCCGGTCACTGGGAGCCGGTAATCACGGTGAGTTCTACTTGGCGAAAAGGCCCGAGCGGTTACCCATCGAGGCGGATCTGGTCGCGGTGAAGGTGGTGGGGGGCACGGGGAACGACGCCTTCCGCCGCGCCACGAGAGAGTTGAAGGCGTTCGCCGCGGTGCGCTCCCCGTATCTGGTGCGGCTCTACGACGCCGGCCAGCAGGGCGGGGTGTTCTATTACTCGATGGAGTACCTGCCGGACGGCTCGCTGGCGCATCCCGCGGAGCGGCCGTCGCGCGAGCGGGTGCTGCGCTCGATCGCCTGCGTCTCCCACGCGGCGCAGGCACTGCACGAGGAGGGCATCGTCCATCGCGACATCCGCCCCGGCAACGTGCTGCTCGCCGACGACGGGGGCAAGCTCTCCGACCTGGGCCTGTCACAGGTGCTGACGCCGGGCGTGACGGTGACCGGGATGGGGGACATCGGTTCGGTGGAGTTCACCGATCCCACGCTGCTGCAGGGGGAGACGCCCACCCCCGCGGGCGACGTGTGGTCGCTGGGCGCGACGCTGCACTGGGCGGTGAGCGGCGCCGGGCTCTACGGGAAACTGCCCACCCACGACCCGCTGCTGACCCTGCGGAAGGTGTACAGCACGCCGCCGTCGATCGATCCGGGGTTGGAGCCCGAGCTGTCGGATCTCGTCCAGGCATGTCTTGGCGACGTGGCCAAGCGGCCCACCGCGCGGGGGGTGGCCGACCGGCTCTACGCCCTGCTGGTCTGAGCTTCCGCCCGTGCGCCCCGGGACCGTGGCCTCGGCTCCCTGAGCGTGCGCGCCGGGAGCCGAGGCCACGGGGTGGCCGGGCGCTACCCGCCGGTGGGGCGCAGGCGGTCCAGTTCGGCGTTGAGCACCCGCTCCAGACGTGCGGTGCCGAGCCTGCCCGGGTAGAGCAGGCGGTGCACGCTCAGCCCGTCGACCAGGGCGAGTAGCCGCTCGGTCACGTCGTCGAGGTCTTCGGTGGTGGAGATCTCCCCACCGGCGGCCGCGGCGCCGAGCAGGCTGCGCACCAGGTAGCGCAGCTCCTCGGCCTCGGCGCGCTGCGCCTCCAGCATCGCCGGGCTGGTCATGCTGCGACTCCAGAAGCCGACCTCCAGCCCGCTCTCCCGCGTGCGCTCCTCGTCCAGTGGCAGGTTGTCGAGGAGGAGCTCGCGCAGCGCCGCCAGCCCGGTGAGGCCGGCCAGCTTGCCGCGCAGGCGCTCCACGATGCGCCGGTGCGAGGAGCGCAGCGCCGACAGCATGATGTCGTCCTTGTCGGCGAAGTAGTGGGTCAGCACGCCGTTGGAGTAGCCGGCCTCCTTGGCGATCGCCCTGGTCGTGGCGGCCTCGATGCCCTCGCGCAGGATGATGCGGCGAGCGGCCTCGATGACCTCCTCGCGGCGCTCCCCATGATCGACGATCTTTGGCAACTCGGTTCCCTCCCGAACGGAATCCGTTGACATTGTAGTCGGTCGCCCGTCTATTATCCGCTGAAGACATGAGGAGGACTCACTATGACCGTCGTAGCCCTCGGGGTGCACATCGTGGACGTGCTCGCCAGGCCGGTGGAGTCGATTCCCGCCGGGCAGGACACCCACCTGCTGGAGCAGATCCGCGTCACCGCCGCGGGTGCCGCGGCCGCGACCGCCGTAGACCTGGCCGCGCTCGGTGTCCCGGTGGCCTCGGTGGGGGCGGTCGGCGACGACGAGCTCGGAGATCTGCTCGTCATGATGATGGGGCGGCGCGGCGTCGACGTGACCGGGGTGGTCCGCAGGCGGGGAGAGCAGACCGCCGCCTCGATCCTGCCCATCCGTCCGGACGGCGGGCGCCCGTCCTTCCACGTTCCCGGAGCCAACCTGGGCCTGGCTGTCGCCGACGTCGGTCGCGAGCGGATCCTCGGTGCGCGCGTCGTGCACCTGGGGGGCATGGACGTGACCTGGGGCCTGTACGACCCCGCTTTCTTCGCGCTGCTCGACGAGGCGCGCGCGGCGGGCACGATCATCACAATGGACCTTCTGTCCAATATGCCGGACCTCATGCAGGGGGTCCGGAGCTTTCTCCCGCACGTCGACTACCTCCTGCCCAACGAGGAGCAGGCGCTGCTGATGAGCGGTGCGGGCAGTGCGGAGGAGGCCGCGCTGGCCCTGCTGGGGGAGGGACCCTCGGCGGTCCTGGTCACGCTCGGCGCGGACGGAAGCCTGATCGCCGAGGCGGAGGGCGTCACCCGCGTTCCCGCCCTCGACGTCGAAGTGGTCGACACCACGGGGTGTGGTGACGCCTACTGCGCCGGGTTCATCGCCGGCCTGGTCGACGGCCGTGACGTGGCCGGCTCGGCACGGCTCGGCACCGCGCTGGCCGCCCGCGTCGCGGGAGGCCTGGGTTCGGACGCCGGCCTGGACGGGGCGCGCGCACTACGCGAGGAGAAGTGATCCCACCGCTCGCGGCCGGACACGGCACCGAACCGCCCGAACCGATCCAGATCTGAAAGGACGACGCATGTCCATCGACGCCAGCCTCAGGGAGCGGGCCGCCAAGGTCGTCCCCGGCGGCATGTACGGCCACCTCAACGCGGCCCTGCACGGCCCCGCCTACCCGCAGTTCTTCGTCGGCGGCGAGGGTTGCCGCCAGCGGGACGCCGACGGGCGCGAGTACGTCGACCTCATGTGCTCCTGGGGTCCCGTCGTGCTCGGCCACCGCCACCCCGCGGTCGAGGCCGCCGTCACGGCCCAACTCGCCGCGGGCGACTGCCTCAACGGCCCCGGCCCCGTCTACGTGGAGCTCGCCGAGCTTCTGGTGGACACCGTCCCGCAGGCCGACTGGGTGATGTTCTCCAAGAACGGCACCGACGCCACCACCCAGGCGCTGATGGTGGCCCGCGCCGCCACCGGCAGGACCAAGGTCCTCATGGCGCACGGCGCCTACCACGGGGCCGACCCGTGGTGCACGCCCAGTACGGCGGGGACCACCCCCAGCGAGCGCGCGGACCTGGTCGAGTTCACCTACAACGACCTCGCCAGCGTCGAGGCCGCCGCGGCGCAGGCGGAGGGCGACGTCGCAGCGATCATCGTGACGCCGTTCAAGCACGACTCGTTCGAGGACCAGGAACTCGTCGCCGCGGAGTTCGCCCGGGGGGTGCGGGCGCTGGCCGACCGGATCGGCGCCGCGCTGGTGATCGACGATGTGCGCGGTGGCTGGCGGATCGACCTGGGCGGCTCCTGGGAGCCGCTGGGCGTGCGCCCCGACCTGTACGCCTTCAGCAAGGCCATGGCCAACGGTCACCCGATCGCCGCCGTCACCGGTGTGGACGCCCTGCGAGGGCCCGCCCAGACGCTCTACTCCACGGGTTCCTTCTGGTTCAACGCCGCTCCGATGGCCGCGGCCAAGGCCACCATCGAGACGCTGCGCGACATCGACGGCATCGCCCTGATGGAACGCGCGGGCACCCGCCTGCGCGAGGGTCTCGCCGCCCAGGCCGCCTCCCATGGCTTCACGGTCAACCAGACCGGCCCGGTGCAGATCCCATGGCTCTCCTTCGAGGGCGATGTGACCCTGGACAAGGGCATGTTCTGGGCCGCGGCCTGCCTGCAGGAGGGGGTCTACCTCCATCCGTGGCACAACTGGTTCCTGTCGGCGGCCCACACCGACGCCGACATCGACCGGGTGCTGCAGGGCACCGACGCCGCCTACGCCAGGCTCAGGGCCCACTTCGGCGCCGACTGAACGCGGCCCCTAGCGTGGGGCGTCCCGCAGCCGGTACCACTGCAGGTCGTCCAGGCGGGTGCCGTCGGGGCCGGGCAGCAGACCGCGCAGCAGGGCCTCGCGGGTGAAGCCCGCGCGCTCCAGCACGCGCTGCGAGGCGACGTTGGTGGGGGAGGTGCCCGCGATGATCCGGCTCAGGGAGGTGTGCTCGAAGGCCCAGTCGACCAGCAGGTTCACCGCCCTGGTGGTGAAGCCCCGGCCGCGGAACGCCGGCAGCAGGCTGTAGCCCGTCATGGCCTGCCCCAGCGGCGGGGCCAGGTTGGAGAGCTGGATCTCCCCGGCGAACGCGCCTGTCGCGGCGTCCGTGATCACCGCCTCGACCCCCCCGCCGGCCAGTCGGGTCGCGCCCGCCGTGCGGCACCGCTCCTCGACCTGCTCGGCGCTGCGGGGCTCGGGCGGGACGCTGTATCTCACGACGTCGGGCAGGTTGTGCAGCGCCAGGTAGTCGGCGGCGTCGGCGGGGGTGAGCGGCCTGAGCCGTACTATCCCGTCGGTCAGTGAGCCGCCGGGGAAGTCCGGTAGGAACGGCGTCACGCGCTCGCCGGAGTCGCCGCGCAGGCGTGCGAAGGAGACCAGGTCACGGCGGGTGCCGTCACGCTGCTGTTCGGCCCCGCGCCGAACGCCCTCGTGCCGGAAACCGGCGGCCAGGGCGACCCGCTGGCTGGCCAGGTTCTCCACGTCGGCGAGGAGTTCGACGCGCTCCACCCCGTGGCCGAAGCCCCATCCGGCCAGCGCGGCGGTGGCGGCCGTGGCCACCCCCCGGCCCCGCGCCCACGGTGCGACCAGGTAGCCGATCTCGTTGGTGCTCCGCAGGCGGGAGGGCTTGAGGCCGATGTTGCCCAGCCACTCGCCCGTCTTCGTGTCCGCGATGGCGAACGCGGCTCCCCCGCTCTTCCAATCCTGCTCGGCCATCTCCAGGTACTGGAGGGCGTCGTCCCGGGTGTAGGGCACGGGTATCAGGGGGAAGAACCGGACGATCTCCGGGTCCGCGCAGGCGCGGACGATCGCTTCGGTGTCGGTGGGGGCGAGCGGTCTCAGGACGACGGGGCCCGCCGGAATCACATCTTGGGGAAACACACGACAACAGCTACCAGTTCCCCTGTAGTGGAGCGAACCATTTTGCGGATCGTCGCTGTCCGTCTGCTCCGGACGGCCGTGTCCGTTTCCCCCTGCCCGACCGCCGCTCCCGGCCAGAGGCGGGATCGGCCGCGGTCGCGCGCCGTTAACCTTGCGGTCATGGGTTTTCGCAGGCATGGGCCGTTTCAGGCCGGGGATCAGGTTCAGCTCACCGACCCCAAGAACAAGCGTCATACGGTGACGCTGAAGGAAGACGGCGTGTTCCACACGCACAAGGGCGGGATCCCGCACAGTGAGCTGATCGGCCGGCCCGAGGGCTCGGTGGTGCGTTCGTCCGGGGGCACCCAGTATCTGGCGTTCAGGCACCTGCTCCAGGACTACACGCTCTCCATGCCGCGCGGCGCGGCGGTCATCTACCCCAAGGACTCGGCGCAGATCGTGGCCATGGCCGACATCTTCCCGGGCGCCAGGGTGGTGGAGGCGGGGGTCGGCTCCGGCGCGCTCACCTGCTTCCTGCTGCGCGCGGTGGGCTCCGAGGGCACCGTCACCTCCTACGAACGGCGCCAGGACTTCGCCGAGATCGCCACCAAGAACGTGGAGAAGTTCTACGGCGGTCCGATGTCGCAGTGGCGCCTGGTGGTCGGCGACTTCGTCGCGGACCTCGACGAGAGTGACGTCGACCGGATCATCCTCGACATGCTCGCCCCGTGGGAATGTGTGGACGCCGCGGCCAAGGCCCTCACCCCTGGCGGTGTGATCTGCTGTTATGTCGCGACCACAACCCAGCTGTCGCGTACGGTCGAAACTCTCCGGGAGCACGGGAGTTTCACCGAGCCCCATGCGTGGGAGACCCTGGTTCGTGACTGGCATGTCGAGGGGCTGGCTGTGCGGCCCGACCACAGAATGGTCGGCCACACCGGCTTCCTGGTCACGGCCCGTCGCATGGCCGACGGGGTGACGCCACCACCTCGACGTAGACGTCCGGCGAAGGGTGCACAGGGTGAGGAGTCCACGTCTTCCGCCACATGATGACGATTCGGCCACGAGGGTTCGTGGGGGAGTGACACGGGAGCGGACCTTCGTGTTCTTATGCTTCTAGCACTAAAAGCACCAAAAGGGATTAATCATCGCGCACTTAATGTAGTCATACGAACACTGCTCAGCCAGGTAAGGGACAGCCCTTAGATGGGTAGGGTTTCGAGTAGTCGGTCTCGACTGGGAAGGAGGTGACGCCGTGGCAGCTCGCGACGACGCTGAGGCTCGAGCCGCGCAGCGCGAACGGGAGGTCGCTGACCTCACAACACAGGTCTCCTTCCTGCAGGAGGAGATCACCGTGTTGCGTCGGAAGCTGACGGAGTCTCCCCGGCAGGCCAGGATCCTTGAAGAGCGTCTCCATGACTTGCAGGCGAACCTCGCGGCCGTAACCGGCCAGAACGAGCGTCTGGTGGCCACCCTCAAGGAGGCCAGAGACCAGATCGTCGCCCTGAAGGAAGAGGTAGACCGGTTGGCGCAGCCGCCATCCGGGTTCGGCGTGTTCCTCGAAACCAGAGAAGACGGCACGGTGGAGGTTTTCACCGGTGGTCGCAAACTCAGGGTGAACGTCAGTCCGGCGGTGGACGTCGACTCGCTGAAGCGCGGCCAGGAGGTCATGCTCAACGAGGCGCTCAACGTGGTCGAGGCCCTCGGCTTCGAGGAGCTTGGCGAGATCGTGATGCTCAAGGAGCTTCTCGAGGACGGCCATCGCGCGCTGGTGATCTCGCATGCCGACGAGGAGCGGGTGGTGAAGCTCGCCGAGTCGCTGGTGGGCCAGCCGATCCGGGCAGGCGACTCCCTGCTGCTCGAACCCCGTTCGGGCTATGTCTACGAGCGCATCCCCAAGTCCGAGGTCGAGGAGCTCGTCCTGGAGGAGGTGCCCGACATCTCCTACGAGGAGATCGGCGGGCTGATGCGGCAGATCGAGCAGATCCGGGACGCCATCGAGCTCCCGTACCTGCACGCCGACCTTTTCCGCGAGCACAAGCTCCGCCCGCCCAAGGGCGTCCTGCTCTACGGACCGCCCGGCTGCGGCAAGACGCTCATCGCCAAGGCGGTCGCCAACTCCCTGGCCAAGCAGGTCGCGGAGAAGACCGGTCAGTCCGGCAAGAGCTTCTTCCTCAACATCAAGGGTCCCGAGCTTCTCAACAAGTACGTCGGCGAGACCGAGCGGCACATCCGCCTGGTCTTCCAGCGGGCTCGTGAGAAGGCCTCCGAGGGCACCCCGGTGATCGTGTTCTTCGACGAGATGGACTCGATCTTCCGGACCCGGGGCTCAGGCGTCTCCTCCGACGTCGAGAACACCATCGTTCCCCAGCTCCTGTCGGAGATCGACGGCGTCGAGGGCCTGGAGAACGTCATCGTGATCGGCGCCTCCAACCGCGAGGACATGATCGACCCGGCGATCCTGCGGCCCGGCCGCCTGGACGTCAAGATCAAGATCGAGCGGCCGGACGCCGAGGCGGCCAGGGACATCTTCTCGAAGTACCTCATCGCGGAGCTCCCACTCCACTCCGAGGACCTCGCCGAGCACGGTGGCAGCCGCCAGGAGACCATCTTCGGGATGATCCAGCGGGTCGTCGAGCGAATGTACACCGAGAGCGAGGAGAACCGCTTCCTTGAGGTGACCTACGCCAACGGGGACAAGGAGGTCCTGTACTTCAAGGACTTCAACTCCGGCGCGATGATCCAGAACATCGTCGACCGCGGCAAGAAGATGGCGATCAAGCAGTTCCTGGAGACCGGGCAGAAGGGTCTGCGGATCCAGCATCTGCTGGCGGCCTGCGTGGACGAGTTCTCCGAGAACGAGGACCTGCCCAACACCACCAACCCCGACGACTGGGCCCGCATCTCCGGCAAGAAGGGCGAGCGGATCGTCTACATCCGCACCCTCGTGACGGGCAAGCAGGGCACCGAGGCCGGGCGTTCCATCGACACGGTGGCCAACACCGGTCAGTACCTGTAAAAGCGGCACGTGTGCCGATCGACGGCGCGGCCTCCCTCGGGGGCCGCGCCGTCGGTGTCTCGCCAGGTTTTTGTCTACTTTTGCGGCGTTTGGTGGCATTGGGGGGCTTTGTTGCCTTTTTGACCTGCCGTCACTCGTATTCGGCTGCGCGGACCCGGCACCACCCGTATCTCCAGTCACATCCATCCCGAAAGTGACCGGAAATCAACAGCCGTCACAGGGAACCCGAATGATCGAAGCGCCGTCCAAGTGGCGTGCGTGAACATTCCGGCCCGGCCGTCAGGTGACCGGCACGGGGTCTCGCGAGGCGCTTCGGGGAAGCGGCCGCCTCGCCGAACTCGACCTCCTGCGCTTCGCCGCCGCCATGGCGGTGCTCGCCTTCCACTACTTCATCGCCTTCGCCTCGGTGTGGGGCGACCGTCCCGCCAAGTTGTTCCCGGCGATCTCCACGATCTCCGGACTCGGCATCCTCGGTGTCGAGCTGTTCTTCATGATCAGCGGCTTCGTGATCCTGATGAGCATCTGGGGCCGGGGTCTGGGGGCGTTCGCCCTCTCCCGGCTGGTGCGGCTCTTTCCCGCCTACTGGGTCAGCGTGGTGGTCACCGCCGCGGTCTACGGGCTGACCGCGGCCACGGCCCTGGACCCCAAGCTCAGCCTCGGCGAGTACGGGGTCAATCTCACCATGCTCCAGCGGGCCTTCGGCGTCTATGACGCCAACGGCGTCTACTGGTCGCTCTGGGTGGAGCTCCGCTTCTACGTGCTGATCTCGATCCTGGTGATCACCGGGGTCACGCTCAACCGCTGCCTGGCCTTCATGGGCGTCTGGCTCCTGGCCGCGGGCTTCTTCGCGGGAAGCGATGAGGCGTGGGTCGAACTTGTGATCATGCCCAAGTACGCGGCCTACTTCGTCGGTGGCATGGCGTTCTTCCTGATGACCAGATTCGGTCCCAGGCTGGTCCTGTGGTGTCTGGCCGGGATCAGTGGCGGCCTGGCCGTCAGTGCGGCGCTCGACCGGGTGGCCGGGCGCGTGGAGAAGGTCGGCTACGCCGCGATGCCCGTGCCCGACTGGGCCGTCGTCGCCACGGTGGTCGGCTTCTACGTACTCATGGCGATGGTGGCGCTCGGCTGGCTGCGGTGGCTGCGCTGGCGCGGCCTGGTGGTCCTGGGCGCGCTCACCTACCCGCTCTACCTCTTCCACACCGCGGCCGCCGTCCTGATCGTCCCGGCCCTGCGGGACACGCTGCCGCCACCGTTGACCGCCCTGGTCACCGTGCTGGCCGCGATGGCGTTCTCCTACCTGGTGTATCGGGTGGCCGAGCGTCCCCTTCAGGAGTTCGTCAAGTCGAGAAGGCGCAGGAAGGCCGCGCAGGCGTCGCCCGCACAGCCTCCCGGGTTCTCCTCGATCCCCCTCGCAACGGGCGAAAAGGCTTCGGTGCCATAACTGTCCGACCACCGGGCATAGTGAAGGGTCTAGGGTCGGGAATAGATACCTCGGAGAGAAACAGTCCCTGATGAACAGAGGGTGCGCATGACGGTACGGCGGGTGATGGGCATCGAGACCGAATACGGCATCTCCGTGCCCGGACAGCCGGGGGCCAACGCGATGGTGACCTCCTCTCAGGTCGTGAACGCCTATCTGGCGGCCTCGGCGGCCAGAGCACGGCGCGCGCGATGGGACTTCGAGGAGGAGAACCCGCTGCGCGACGCGCGGGGGTTCGACCTCGCGCGGGAGGTGGCCGACCAGAGCCAGCTGACCGACGAGGACCTCGGCCTGGCGAACGTGATCCTCACCAACGGGGCCCGGTTGTACGTGGACCATGCCCACCCCGAATACTCCACTCCCGAGTGCACCAACCCTCGGGCGGCGGTGATCTGGGACAAGGCAGGCGAGCGGGTGATGCACGACGCGGCGGTTCGCGCCTCGGCGATGCCGGCCAACGCCCCGATCCAGCTTTACAAGAACAACACCGACAACAAGGGCGCCTCCTACGGCTGCCACGAGAACTACCTCATGCGCCGGGCGACCTCGTTCGCCGACATCGTCAGGCACCTGACGCCGTTCTTCGTCTCCCGGCAGGTCGTCACCGGCGCGGGCAAGGTCGGCATCGGTCAGGACTCCCGGGGTGAGGGCTTCCAGATCAGCCAGCGGGCCGACTTCTTCGAGGTCGAGGTGGGCCTGGAGACGACGCTCAAGCGGCCGATCATCAACACCCGGGACGAGCCGCACGCCGACCCGGAGAAGTACCGCCGCCTGCACGTCATCATCGGTGACGCCAACATGTCGGAGATCTCGACCTACCTGAAACTGGGATCCACCGCGCTCGTCCTGGCCATGATCGAGGACGGTTACTTCACCCGTGACCTCACCGTGGACAACCCGGTCCAGGCGCTGCGCGCGGTGTCGCACGACCCGACGCTCAAGTACGAGATCTCCATGCGCGACGGCCGCAGGCTGACGGCGGTGCAGCTCCAGATGGAATACCTGGAACTCGCGCGCAAGTATGCCGAGGAACGCAGCGTCAACGGCATGGACGAGCCCACCAAGGACGTCCTGGAGCGCTGGGAGTCGGTTCTCACCCGCCTGGCGGATGACCCGATGCAGCTGTCCGGGGAGCTTGACTGGGTGGCCAAGCTGGAGCTCCTGGAGGGCTATCGCACCCGCGACGGCCTTCCCTGGTCGCATCCGCGCCTGCAACTCGTCGACCTTCAGTACTCCGACATCCGCCCCGACCGAGGGCTCTACAACCGGCTGGTCGCCCGGGGCCGCATGCAGCGCCTGGTCACCGAGGAAGAGGTCCAGCGGGCTGTCGAGGTGCCGCCCAACGACACCCGCGCCTACTTCCGAGGCCGTTGCCTGAGCCAGTACAGCGAGTCGGTGGCCGCGGCCTCCTGGGATTCGGTCATCTTCGACATCCCCGGTCGCGAGTCGCTGCAGCGTGTCCCCACCCTTGAGCCGCTGCGCGGTACCAAGGCACACGTGGGCGAGCTGTTCGACCGCTGCCGTACCGCCGCGGAGCTGGTGACGGCGCTGACCGGTGAGTAGTGGCGCTCCCGAGGGGGAGGCTCCCGGTGGCCTCCCTCTCGATCCGGGCTGTCCCCACCTGCCGTACGAGGTCCGTGCGGAAGCGGCTGCCCGGCCCGGTGGTGATCGGTAGGTGCCGTACGGCCTGCCCGCCCGGTCGAAAGCGGGCGCGAGGCGCTACGCGTAGGCGTCCGGTGGCAGCCGTGCCGCGGGCAGTCGCGGCCGGGCCAGAGCCACGCCCTCCGCGTGCAGGACGGCCGACAGCATGCGCCCCGCCTGACCCATGCTGATACGGGTCGCCGGGTCGCGCCGGAGCAGCCCTTCCAGGACGGGCCGCAGCGCTCCCGCCCGTACCATCGTCTCCGGGTTCCCGTCGGCGGCCGAGCCCCGGGACGTCGGCGCGTGGTGACCGGGTCGAGGCGGCCGGCCCTTCACCGCGAAGTACAGGCTCGCCCCGAACGACCACAGGTCGCCCGCCGGGGTCGGCGAGCCGCCCCGTAGCCGTTCCGGCGCGATGAAGGCGGGAGAGTGGGTGAGCGGCAGGGTCGTGGAGGTGCCCGAGTCGCGGTGCAGCGCCGCGATTCCGAAGTCGGCCAGCACCACCCGGTCGCCGGTCAGCAGGATGTTGCGCGGGTTGATGGCCCGGTGCAGGACGCCGGCCCCGTGCGCGTGGCGCAGCCCGCCCAGCAACTGGAAGCCGATCCACGCCACCCAGTGGATCGGCAGGGGGCCCATGTGCCGCACCGTCTCCTTGAGCGTGAGGGCCTCCAGCAACTCCATGACGATCCAGAGCCGCCCGTCCTCCTCAAGCAGGTCGTGCACGGAGATCACCGCCGGATGGTTCAGCCGCCCGGCCGAGCGCGCCTCGCGCAGGGCTCGCCGCCGCGCGTCGCGCATGTCCGCCCCGTATTCGCCGAACCGTGGCTGGATTTCCTTGATCGCCACATTCCGCCTGAGCAGGGAATCATGGGCACGCCACACAATGCCCATGCCGTCCTGCCCGATCGGCGAGGTCAGG
Organism: Streptosporangium sp. NPDC001681; assembly: GCF_040298085.1. Taxonomy (NCBI): domain Bacteria; kingdom Bacillati; phylum Actinomycetota; class Actinomycetes; order Streptosporangiales; family Streptosporangiaceae; genus Streptosporangium; species Streptosporangium sp. NPDC001681. The sequence goes on from NZ_JBEOZN010000108.1 coordinate 14,115, forward strand.
TGATAACGCCCACCCAGTGGGCGTGCCTTTCCTGCACCTGTTCCCATGAATCACCTGTTGCACATAGAAGCCGGGCCCCTCAGCTGATTCATATTTTCACCTGGAACGGTGCACCATGTGGTTACTTATGGTAATTATGTGTAACAATTTAGTTGCACGGGCATGATGGAATTTTGTTCTGCGTCCTTAAATCCCTATTAGGGAATCAGAAAAATTGCCCAGAAGTCGGCGAACGCGCCGCGAAACGCGTCAGGCCGCGCTGAAACAGCGCACGTCCTCCAGCATCTTCGAGGTCCGCTCGGCACTCAGCCGAGCCCGTGGATCCTTGCGCAGCAACCCGCGCAGCACCGGCTCCAGGGCGCCCGCCCGCTTCGGCGCGCGCGGCGGCTCTCGCAGCGCCGCCACCAGCGACGCCATCGAGTTCACCGTACGGAACGGGGTCCTGCCCTCCACCGCCATGTAGAGCGTCGCGCCGAACGACCACATGTCCGCCTCGCGGGTGCCACCCCTGCCCTGCAGCGCCTCCGGCGCGATGAAGGCCGGCGTGCCCCGCATCGAGGTCGTCGCCGCACCCTCCGGCGCCGCGAACCCGAAGTCGGCCAGCACCACCCGATCACCGGTCAGCATGATGTTGGCCGGTTTGATGTCGCGGTGGATCACTCCGCCGTCGTGCGCGTGCCGCAGCGCCTCCAGCAGGCGGCACCCCATCGCCGCCACCAGGTCGACCGGGAGCGGGCCCGCCTGCACGAGCGTGTCGTGCAGCGTGAGGGCCTCCAGGAACTCCATGACGATCCAGAGGCGCTCGGCCTCCTCGGTCAGGTTGTGCACCGTCACGATGCCACGGTGGCTCAGCCGTGCCGCCATCCGCGCCTCCCGGACCACCCGCCGCCGCTGCTCGGCCGCGGCGGGCCCAGGTGGCAGGGGTATCTCCTTGAGGGCCACCTCTCGCTCCAGAAGCAGGTCGTATGCGCGCCAGACGACGCCGGTCGCCCCCTGGCCGACGCGGGAGACGAGCTTGTACCTGCGCGCGATGATGGTGCTCACCCCTCAATGATCGCAGTTTTCCACCCGGGAGGCCTACTTGGAACGTTCCCTACCTTCCCGTGGGCGCCGGATAACTCCGGATTCGAGGGTGATGGTGGTCACACAGGGCCGACCAGGGCGGCGGCACGCCCGAGTCGGGCGGTATCTCGTCCAGGAGAACGGGGCGGAGGGGATTTGCCGCGGAGCCCCCGGGGAGGTTTCCTGACGGGAGGTACCCCGGGACGGAGCAGGGGAGCTCCCGTAAAGATCGCGGGACGATCCGCGCGCAATGTCGTCCGGTTCGGGGAAGATATGAGTCAGATGCGTCCCCCAAGCGGAGGTGCCACACATGGCAAGTAAGGACACCGGCGGCCAGAAGCAGACCGGCCGGACCGACAAGGAAGTCGAGGAGACCGCCGCGGCGGAGACCTCCGACGTCCAGGAGCGTCACGAGAAGCTCTCCGACGACGTCGACGCGATCCTCGACGAGATCGACGAGGTTCTTGAGGAGAACGCGGAGGAATTCGTTCGAAGCTACGTGCAAAAGGGCGGTGAGTAGGGGGCCGCGCGGGAAAAGCCACCAGGGAGCGGCCGGAGGTTTCCGCCGGCCGCGAATATCGCCGGAGATGCCAGGCGACCAGGCCGCGGGCCGAATTCAGCCGTGACCGAGCACGACCAGATGGACTGACTTCTCACCGCAAGCCCTGTCGCAGCTGGATGAAGAGGGCCGGCGAGGTCAAGAACCACGGCGGCGAGCGCGGCTACCGGCCGAAACCGAGGCATGGCATTACCGAGGGACGTCATCGAGGCCGACGTCGGTCGGATGTTCGCCGAGCGAGGTGGCTTCCGCTCGATCTACCGGGCGGGAGAGCGGAGCGGCGGGAGGAGGGGCCCGGGGACCGGATGGGTCTCCGGCCCGCCCGCCCGCGCCCGGAGGCGGGCCGTGCGGCTCGCGCCCGGCGTCGACACCGAGGTGCGTCCGCCCGCGCGCCGGAGTGCGGGCCGGCGGGCCGGCATGTCGCGACGACCCGGCCACCACACGGATGTGGTCACCCGTAAAGATTCAAAAGCCCGGCGGAGGTGGGTTCGCGCTGAGCTGATCCAGGGAAGTGCAAGCAGGACGGCAAGATGAGTAAGGTCGGGCCTTAAAGGACTGCACCTTTGGAGGGAGTCGCGTGGGATCGCACAGGGACCTGCCCGCCGGCATGGTGAACCATATCTTTACCGACACCGGGAGCTCCTCGTTCACCGAGTTTGTCAGGTCCCATTCGCCGGACTTGTTGCCTGGCCGTAACGAGACTCTGGCGACCCCGGTGGGCGACCAGATCCCGCATGCCACCACGATCGTCGCGGCGATATGCGCAGGTGGCGTGGTGATCGCGGGAGACCGCCGGGCGACCTCGGGAAACATCATCTCCCAGCGCGACATGGAGAAGGTGTTCCGCACGGACGACTACTCGGGCATGGGCATCGCGGGGACGGCGAGCACCGGGATCGAGATGGCCCGCCTCTACCGGGTGGAACTCGAGCACTACGAGAAGCGGGAGGGCCGAACCCTCTCGGTGGCGGGTAAGGCCAACCGGCTCGCCACGATGATCCGCGGCAACCTGCCGATGGCGATGCAGGGGCTCGTGGTCGTGCCGCTCTTCGCCGCCTACGACCCCGATGTCGACGGCGGCCGGATCTTCAGCTACGACGTGGGCGGTGGCCCCTACGAGCAGTACCAGCACCACGCGATCGGGTCCGGCTCGATCTTCGCGCGAGGCGCGCTGAAGAAGCTCTACCGCGAGGGCGCCTCGCCCGAGGACACCGTGCTGACGCTTGTTCACGCCCTCTACGACGCGGCCGACGACGACTCGGCGACCGGCGGCCCCGATGTGATCCGCAAGATCTGGCCCGTCGTCGCGGTGATCACCGCCGACGGATACCGCCGACTCCCCGACGAGGAGGTGGGTGAGTTCGTCCGCACCGTGATCGACTCCAGAACGAACTTCCCCGACGGCCCCACCGCCCCGCTGCGCTAACACGAGAGGATCACCCCAGGTGTCCATGCCTTTTGGATATGTCTCGCCCGAGCAGCAGATGCGAGACAAGGCGGACTACGCGCGCAAGGGGATCGCGCGGGGCCGTAGTGTCGTCGTCCTGCAGTATGAGGACGGCATCCTGTTCGTCGCGCCCAACCCGTCCCGCGCCCTGCACAAGATCAGCGAGATCTACGACAAGATCGGTTTCGCCGCGGTGGGCCGCTACAACGAGTTCGAGGCGCTGCGTCTCGGCGGCATCCGCTATGCCGACATCAACGGCTACACCTACGCCCGTGACGACGTCACCGCCCGCGGCCTGGCCAACCTCTACGCGCAGAACCTCGGCCAGATCTTCACCGAGTCGCTGAAGCCGTTCGAGGTGGAGATCGTGGTCGCCGAGGTCGGCGACTCCTCCGACGAGGACCACATCTACCGGCTGACCTTCGACGGCTCGGTCTTCGACGAGGCGGGCCTGGTGGCCATGGGCGGCCAGGCCGAGGCGGTGGCCGGCCGGCTCAAGGAGCGTTACCGCGACGGCCTGTCGCTGGCGGAGGCCCTGGAGGCGGCGCTGTTCGCACTGACCGAGCCGGGCGGCGAACGCTTCCCGGCGAGCCAGCTGGAGGTCGCGGTCCTCGACCGGAACCGGCCGCACCGCAAGTTCCTGCGGTTCAGCGGCCCGAGGCTGGAACGCCTGCTGTCCGCCGGGGCCCCCGCGGCCGAAGCGCCCGCGCAGCCCGCCCAGCCGGAGAGTCCCCTTTCCGCGCCCGAGACGCCCGGTGCCCCGCCGACCGCGCCCGACGGCGACATCGACACCGGGGCGAGCGGCTGACCGGGCCCGCCGGTCGACCATGAGACGGAAGAGCGCCGCCCTGCCCGGGGCGGCGCTCTCGGTGTGTCCTGGATCACTTCCTCTCCTGACAACCGGACCCGCTCACCGATGGTCACAGTCTGTGTGAAAAACGCCACCCCCCGAGCCTGGACCAGGCTCACCCTCCCCTCGGCCGGTCCCGCCGCGCTCGCACTGCTCGCAGCCGTGGCACTGATGTCCGGCTGTGCCGAGACGCCGGCTCCCACCTCCTCCTTTGCCCCCTCGACCGGAGCGCCCGACGCCGCCGTCTCCTCCAGTCCCGCGGCCACCCCCGAAATCTTCGGCACCGAGTTCCAGGCCGCTCCCGAGCACGACTGGAGCAAGGGTGGCCCGCCCCCCTTCGAGGGGGTCCTGCGCGGCTGGCTCACCGACGTGGACAAGGGCGGCGTGGCCGAGTACCGGCCGATCCGCTTCACCCAGAGCGGTGGCGAGGACGGCCACTTCGACGGCCCCGAGGAAGGCGACGTGACCCGCTACGCGGCGCCCATCGCCGAGGACGTGCTGTTCCTCGCGGACAGTGGCTGCGACGGCTCGTCGCAGACCTATGACAAGGCCACCAACCTCGGCACCGAGAAGTGCACCCGCCAGACGTTGATCGACAACGTCAAGGAGGCGGCGTCCCTGGCCGGGGTGGAGGGCCTCTACCGGCCGGCCCTGATCACCACGGAGAACGGCAGGATCACCAAGGTTGTCGAGATCTTCTGGCAGGGCGGCGGCTGATCCGGTTCACCGAACCCGGCGCCCGCGCATCGCTCGCACCCGGCGGTGACCCGGGTGCGAGACGCGTCCGCGCTTAGCCGCTCACAGCCCGGGGCATAAGCCGTACGACCGAAAACCCCATGATCCCTCCCACGAGAGGGGTTCGGCGAATAGTGTGAGGCAATGGATCGTCGCATCTTCGGGCTTGAGAACGAGTACGGCGTCACCTGCACATTCAGGGGGCAGCGGCGGCTGTCACCCGATGAGGTAGCGCGTTATCTATTCCGCCGTGTCGTCTCCTGGGGCCGATCGAGCAACGTCTTCCTCCGCAACGGGGCGCGCCTGTATCTCGACGTGGGCAGCCACCCCGAGTACGCCACCCCCGAGTGTGACAACGTCGTGGAGCTCGTCACCCACGACAAGGCGGGCGAGCGCATCCTGGAGGGCCTCCTCGTCGACGCCGAGAAGCGTCTTCGCGAGGAGGGCATCGCCGGCGACATCTACCTGTTCAAGAACAACACCGACTCCGCGGGAAACTCATACGGCTGCCACGAGAACTACCTGGTGGGCCGGCACGGCGAGTTCGGCCGCCTGGCCGACGTGCTGATCCCGTTCCTGGTCACCCGGCAGATCATCTGCGGGGCCGGCAAGGTGCTGCAGACCCCGCGCGGGGCGGTCTACTGCGTCTCCCAGCGGGCCGAGCACATCTGGGAGGGCGTCTCCAGCGCCACCACCAGGTCACGCCCGATCATCAACACCCGTGACGAGCCGCACGCCGACGCCGAGCGGTTCCGCCGCCTGCACGTCATCGTCGGTGACTCCAACATGAGCGAGACGACCATGCTGCTCAAGGTCGGCGCCACCGACCTGGTGCTGCGCATGATCGAGGCGGGCACCGTGATGCGTGACCTGTCCCTGGAGAACCCGATCAGGGCCATCCGGGAGGTCTCCCACGACATGACCGGGCGGCGACGGGTCCGGCTGGCCAACGGCAGGGAGGCGTCCTCGCTGGAGATACAGGAGGAGTACCTTTCCAAGGCCCGTGACTTCGTCGACCGCCGCGGCGGCGACGAGATCAGCCACCGGGTGCTGGAACTGTGGGAGCGCACGCTCAACGCGGTCGAGACCGGCAACCTCGACAAGGTCGCCCGCGAGATCGACTGGGTGACCAAATACCAGCTGATCGAGCGCTACCGCAAGAAGTACGATCTGCCGCTGTCGAGCCCCCGGGTCGCCCAGCTCGACCTCGCCTACCACGACGTGCACCGCCGCCGTGGCCTGTTCTACCTGCTGCAGAAGCGTGGCGCGGTGGAGCGGGTGGCCTCCGATCTGAAGATCTTCGAGGCCAAGTCGGTGCCGCCGCAGACCACCCGTGCCCGGCTGCGCGGGGAGTTCATCCGCAAGGCGCAGGAGAAGCGCCGTGACTTCACGGTCGACTGGGTGCACTTGAAACTCAATGACCAGGCACAGCGCACGGTGCTGTGCAAGGATCCCTTCCGCAGTGTCGACGAGAGGGTGGACAAGCTCATCGCCGGAATGTGATGGTCACGCTTCGGCAAGCTCCTTCCATGCTTACCTCCTCCGTATGCCGGTACGGGTAGTGTTGCGCGAACCTGACGTCTGCTTGAGGGATACCTATGCGCCGCCGCAGCATGGCCGTACTGGCCGCAGTGCCTCTGATGTTCGCCGCAGCATGCGGCTCGGGAGGGGACGCGACCACCGGCGCCTCCACTTCCGCCGGCAGCGGAGTCACCGAGCTACAGGTGACCGGGGAGATCGGCGCCAAGCCGAACGTGGCCTTCCCGGCCAAGGTCGTCGAGACCTCCTCCTACAAGGTGCTCACCCCCGGCACCGCGGGGGAGACCGCCAAGCTCGGCACCAACGTGGTGGCCAACTTCACGGTCTTCGCCTGGGACGGCAAGGAGAACAAGCTCGCGGGCTCGACCTACGACGAGGGCGGCCCGCAGGTCATCACGCTCAACGAGCAGGTCCCGGAGATCCTCAGAAAGGGCTTCGCCGAGACCAAGAGCGGCGGCAGGTTCATGTCCGTCGTGGCCAAGGACGCGCTGCCCAAGGAGCAGCAGGCGCAGGCCCCCGCGGGCCAGTCGCAGGTCTTCGTGGTCGACGTGGTCGGCGTCCCCGAGGGGAACGCGGCCAAGGGCACCGCGACCGACCCCGGCGTCGCCGGCGTCAAGGTGGAGAGCCCGGGCGGTGAGACCGCGCCGAAGCTCACCACCAAGACCAAGGAGAAGGCGCCCAAGGAACTCGTCGCCAAGACCGTGATCAAGGGCACGGGGCCCGAGGTCAAGTCCGGTCAGTCGATCCTGGTCCAGTACGCCGGGAAGATCTGGGGTTCGGACGTCGAGTTCGACAGCAGTTGGTCCCGTGGTGCTCAGCCGATCATGTTCCAGATCGGCACCGGCAAGGTCATCAAGGGCTGGGACCAGGGTCTGGTCGGCGTCCCCGTGGGCAGCCGGGTGCTGCTGAGCATCCCGCCGGACCTCGGTTACGGCAAGGCGGGCTCCGGCGACAAGATCAAGGGAACCGACACCCTGGTCTTCCTGGTCGACGTGCTGGCCGCCTACTGACGCTCCTCGCGGAGCGACTCACCCCCGAACCCGGCCGTGCGCGCACGGCCGGGTTCGCGTTTTCCGATCACGATCTCCAGCTACTGACAATTCTCCCAATAGGGCGTTAGGGTTGGCGCAGCCACCGGCCCCGGGAGTTCGGATGCGTCCCACGGCACTGCTCGCCGCGCTTTCGCTCGTGCTGGTCACCGCCTGCGCCTCCGGCGACGGGCAGGCGGGGCCGGAGGTCGAGGTGCTCGGGAACTTCGGTGACAGGCCCACCGTGCGCTTTCCCGAGGGCGCGCCCTCCGGGGGCCTGAAATTCACCGAGCTGATGACGGGCACCGGCGCGGAGATCGGGGGGAACGACCTGGTCGTCGCCCAGTACACCGCGCACGTGTGGGACGGCAAGGACAACCGCCTGCTGGCCTCCAGCTTCAACCAGGGCGCCCCGGCGTCCTTTCCGCTGAACCAGACGATCACCGGTGTGGGCAAGGCCCTGCGCGGCCACAAGGTCGGCAGCCGGGTGGTCGTCGCGGTTCCGCCGGAGGAGGCGTACGGCCCCAACCCACCCGGCGGGATGACCGCCGAGGACGGGCTGTTCTACGTGGTCGACGTGCTCGGCGCGTTCCCGCCCGACGCCACCGCGAAGGGCGGGGGCGGGGTCCTCGACGGGGTCAGGGTCACCGGAGCCTCCGGCGGGCGCCCGGCCATCTCCCTGCCGGGCACCGCGCCTCCCGCCGACCTGAGGAGCAAGATCCTCGTCAGGGGCGCCGGGGCCGAGACCCGTGCGGGACAGCTCATCGTCACCCAGTACGAGAGCAGGGTCTGGGGCGAAGGCGTCTCCGACTCCACCTGGGCGGCGGGGCAGCCCAAGGCCTTCCAGATCGGCAAGGGCCGCGTCATCGCGGGCTGGGACCGGGCTCTGGTCGGCGTCCCGGTGGGCAGCCGCGTCCTGGTGATCGTCCCGCCCAGGTTCGGCTACGAGAACGGCCTGCCGCCGTCCGTCGAACCCGGCGAGACGCTCGTCTTCGTCGTCGACGTGCTGGCCGCCTACTGACCCGTGCGCCGGGCGTGACCTTTGCCGCCCCCACCTACAATCCGGGCTGTGAGCGGTGATGACCTCGACAAGGTGGCGGTACTTCACGACCCGGTGCGCCGGGCCGTCTACGACTATGTGACCTCCCGTGGCCAGGAGGTGGGGCGCAACGAGGCGGCCGAGGCGGTGGGGATCCAGCGGACTCTGGCCGCCTTCCACCTCGACAGGCTTGTCGAGGCCGGCCTGCTTGACGCGGGCTTCAGGCGGCTGACGGAGCGGACGGGCCCCGGCAGCGGCCGGCCTGCGAAGGTCTATCACAGGGCGCGGGGGGAGTGGCAGGTCAGCGTGCCCGCCAGGGACTACCGAACGCTCGCCCTGGTGCTGGCCGAGGCGGTGGAGTCGCTCGGCGGGGAGGAACGGGCCGAGCAGGTCGCGCGACGCGCCGGGGCCGGGTTCGCGCGGCAGGACGATGATCTCGTCGGGGTGCTGCGGCGGCGCGGTTACGAGCCGTACGAGGAGGAGGGCCGGGTACGGCTGCGCAACTGCCCGTTCCACGTGCCGGCCGAGGAACATCCGCTGCTGGTCTGCTCGGTGAACCTGGGGCTGTGCCGAGGGTTGCTGGAGGCGCTCGGCCAGGACGCCTCGGCGGCCCGGCTGGACCCGCGCCCGGAGGAGTGTTGCGTCACCTTCTCTAAAAACAATGAGAATTGACATAGAAAGGCCGGGGGTGATCTGCTGTGCTCATGCATCTGGCCCAACTGAACATCGCCCACATGCGTGCTCCCGTCGATTCCCCGGAGCTGGCCTCCTTCGCCGCAGGTCTCGACCCCGTCAACCGGCTGGCCGAGGCGACTCCCGGCTTCGTCTGGAGACTCAAGGGCGGCGACGCCCCCGAGGACACGGTCAAGCACGACTACGGTGACCACCTGCTGATCAACTTCTCGGTCTGGGAGTCGCGCGAGGCGCTGTGGGACTACGTCTACCGCAGCGGCCACCTGGAGTTCCTGCAGCGGCGCAGGGAATGGTTCCTGCGCATGGCGGAGCCGTCCTCGGTGATGTGGTGGATTCCCGAGGGGCACGAGCCGCCCCTGGCCGAGGGAATGGAGCGCCTGGAGCGGCTCAGGAGGGAAGGCCCCACGCCTGAGGCCTTCACCTTCAAGGTTTTCTACGACAGCAGCGAGGCCGTGTGGCGTCCGGCGGCGGCCGAGGCCAGGAAGTAGGCCAGGTCCTCGTCCAGGCCGCGGCCCATCGTCGACAGCCTGACCGGAGACTCCCGCAACGCCGCGTACAGCCCGTCCACCGGCACCTCGATCAGTTCGTGCCGCGCGGCGAGCGGGCGCGACTGCTCGGTCACCCGCCTGCCGAAGTCGCCGGGCAGCACGGGTACGGCGATCTGGGCGGGGGCCAGCGCCACCCGGCCGTAGGCGGTCAGCGAGTGGTGCGAGACCCCGATGTGGCGCTCGCGCAGGTCGCCTTCGCTGACCCGCAGCGCCGCGACCGGGCGGCCCCTGAGGACGGCGGCGGCGTTGACCGCCTCGCCGGCCGAGACGCCGGAGAAGCCCCAGCGGGTGCCGCTGCCCAGGTTGCCCGGCCCCTGGGTGACGACCGCGACGTCGGCCCCCAGGACATGCCGGGCCGCCAGCAGGCCGGTGTGCGGCGTCACCGCCTCCACGTCGCCGCCGAAGGCCTGGCCCACCGTGACCACCCCGCACAGCCAGCCGGTCTCTCGTAGCCGCGCGCACGACATGGAGAACCAGGCGGGCAACGCGCCCCCGTCGAGCATCACGTAGGCGACCCTGGCGGGCCGGTGCCCGCCGGACTCCCCGGTACGCGGCGGATTCGAGCCGTACAGGCCGCAGAGAATCGCCGGCAGGGCCGAGTGCAGGTCGGCGACGATCACCGGCATGCCGTCCACGGAGTCGGCGTCACGCAGGAGGTGGTGGAAGGGCGAGTCCTGCTCGTCCGCGCCGAGTACGGTGGTCTGCAACGGGGTGTAGCGTGCCTTCACCAGGTGTCCGGGACCTTGAGGATCTTGCGGCAATCGGTCGGGAACAGCCACCACCATGGCGTAACCTCCCGTACCGAGACCCATCGCGAGCGCGGTCGTGTTGAGCAACACCACGTCACCGGGCTCCGGGCGTCCCACCAGGGCCGGATAGGCGAGCGCGCGCGCCTCGCCGTCCTCGGTGGTCACGTCGAGTTCCATTGCCCCCGGCCATTCGCGCCGGATCCGTACGACCTCGCCCCTGCGCCATCTGATCACGGGGGAAGGGTAGCGTCACTTGAACAGGGAGGAGGCCGGATGTCGCGCCGGAAGACCGAGCGGCTGCTCAATCTCGTGATCTGCCTGCTGGCCACGCGGCGGCCGCTCAGCGCCGAGCACATCCGCCAGGCGGTGCCGGGCTACGACGCCGACAACGACGAGGCCTTCCAGCGGATGTTCGAGCGGGACAAGAACGAACTGCGCGAGATCGGCATCCCGATCGAGGTCCACAAGGACCCCTGGGAGGAGGACCCCGGCTACCGGATCGTCCGCCAGGCCTACGAACTGCCGGAGATCACCCTGGAACCGGACGAGGCCGCGGTGGTGGGCCTGGCGGCCCAGGTGTGGCAGCGGGCCAGCCTGGCCGAGGCGGCCAGCGGCGCGCTGCTGAAGCTGCGCGCCGGGGGAGTGGAGACCGACGAGGCGTACGGGGTGCTCGGCGGGGCACTGGAGTTGCGCGTCGACACCCAGGATCCGTCCTTCCCCGCGCTCTGGGAGGCCGTGCGCGACCGGCGGGCGGTCCGCTTCGCCTACCGGGCGGCGGCCAGCCAGAACGTGCTGACCCGCACCGTGGAGCCGTGGGGCGTGGTCAGCCGCCGTGGCCGCTGGTACATGGTCGGTCACGATCGCGACCGGGACGCGCCGCGGGTCTTCCGGCTCAGCCGGATCGGCGGGGCGGTCACCACCATCGGCCGTCCGGGCTCCGTGACGGTGCCCGAGGGGGTCGACATCAAGTCCATGGTCGTCTACAGCGACGCCGCGGTCCGGGAGCGTACCGCCCTGGTCCGGGTCAGGCAGGACACCTGCCAGGGACTGCGCCAGGTGGCGAAGGCGGTGCGGCCCGCCGGTGACGGATGGGACGAGCTGGAGGTCGACTTCACCGATACCGGCCGGCTGGCCGGGTGGATCGTGGGCTTCGCCGCCGACGCGGAGGTGGTCGGCCCGCCGGACGCCCGCGACGCGGTGATCTGCCGCCTGAAGGGAGCACTCGCGTGAGCACCGCTGATCGCCTGCCCAGGTTGCTGGCGCTGGTGCCCTATCTGATGTCGCACCCCGGGGCACAGGTGCCCGAGGTCGCGAAGATCTTCGGTCTGAGCGAGAAGCAGCTCATCGACGACCTGCAGCTGGTGTGGATGTGCGGGCTGCCCGGCCACACCCCCGGCGACCTGATCGACGTGTCGTGGGACGGTGGGGAGATCGTCATCGACAACGCCGACACCATCGCCCGCCCGCTGCGGCTGGGGGTGGACGAGGCCAGCGCCCTGCTGGTCGCGCTGCGCCTGCTCGCCGAGATGCCGGAGTTCGGGGAGCGCGATGCGCTGGCCCGGGTCATCGCCAAGTTCGAGCAGGCCTCGGGCGAGGGCGCGGCGGCGGTCAGCAGCCAGGTCGCGGTGGAGGTCGACGCCGCACCCGACGCGCTGCCCAGCGTCAACGAGGCGCTGCGGCGCGGTAGACGGCTGTCGCTGCGCTACTACGTGCCGGGGCGCGACGAGATCACCCCGCGCGAGGTCGACCCGATGCGCCTGGTCGTCGTGGACGGCCGTCCCTACCTGTCGGGCTGGTGCTACCGGGCCGAGGCGGTCCGGCTGTTCCGGCTGGACCGGATGCTCTCCGTCGACGTGCTCGACGTGCCCGCCGATCCGCCCGCCGACGCGGTGCCGGACGAGGTGACGTCCGGGGTGTTCCGGCCCTCGCCGACCGACGAGCTGGTGGAGCTGGAGCTGACCGCCGCGGGCCGCTGGGTCGCCGAGTACTACCCGTGCGAGGAGGTCACCGAGCTCGGTGAGGGCCGCGTGCGGGTGGCGCTGCGCGCCAGGGACCAGGGCTGGGTGGTACGCCTGGCGCTGCGCCTGGGCGACACCGGCAGGGTGATCTCGCCCGCCTCGCTGGACGCGAGCGTGCGCGCCGCCGCGACGGCCGCGCTGAATCGTTACGAGTCGGTCTCCTGACGTGCGGTACTAGGATCTCCCACTATGAGCTGGATCATCGCCGCGCTCTCGCTGGCCCTCGTGGGGCTGGGAATCCTTGGTTTTCTGGCTGTTCGCGTACTGCGCGCGGCCACCGAACTCGGCCGCGAGATCGACCGCGCGCACGGGAGGCTGGAGCCCGTCCGGGTGCTGTTCGGCGAGAGCGGGGGGACGATACGTGTTCCGAAGGGATGAGTCTGCCCTCGAGGCAGCGTACGATCGGACGCAGAGACTGCACGTCGTTCGGCGTAAGGATGTGTAATGCCAAACCTCGGACCCACTGAGCTGATCATTATCGGCTTGATCCTGGTGCTGCTTTTCGGTGCCAAGAAGTTGCCGGAAGCCGCCCGCGGGCTCGGCCGGTCGCTGCGCATCTTCAAGTCGGAGACCGCCAAGCTCCGCGATGACGACGAGGCCGACGGCACGACCACCACGGTCGTCCAGGCCCAGGCCCAGCCGGCCGCCCCGGCGCCGCAGCCGATCCCGGCCGCGACTTCGACGCCGGCCTCCGCGCTGAGCGTCGAGGAGCAGGCCCGCCAGCTTGAGGAGCAGGCGGCCAGGCTGCGAGCCCAGGCTGGAGCGCCCAAGACGCAGTGATCGGCGGTAGCCTGAAGATCTACCCCGATCAACCGACTCGTCACCCCAGGATTCGTGAATGGCGCTGCTGAAGTGGCCTAAACCGGGCCGGAACGGGACGGAACCGCCCGCTGACTCTGGCGACGGTCGCATGCCGCTCATGGAGCACCTGCGTGAGCTGCGCAACCGGCTGATCATCGCCATGCTCGGCCTGCTCGTGGGCATCGTGGTTGGTTTCATCTTCTTTGGCCCGATCTGGCAGTTCGTGTCTGCCCCTTACTGCGGGCTTCCCCAGGCGCAGGAGTTGCGGCCTGGGCAGTGCACGATGCTGATCCTCGGCGTCTTCGACTCCTTCTTCGTGAACCTCAAGGTCGCGGCGATGTTCGGCCTCGTCGTCTCCTCACCGATCTGGCTCTGGCAGATCTGGGGTTTCGTCACCCCCGGCCTGTACCGCAACGAGAAGCGCTACTCGATCCTGTTCATCATGCTGGCCGTCCCGCTGTTCCTCGCGGGCGCGGCTCTGGCCTACTTCGTGATGGACACGGGGCTGTCGATCCTGCTCGGGTTCGCCCCTCCGGGGACGCTGACCGGCATCACGATCGACGAGTACCTCAGCTACGCGCTGATCATGATCATCGTGTTCGGCATCTCCTTCGAGTTGCCGCTGCTCATGGTGTTCCTGAACATCATCGGGGTGCTGCCGCGCTCGCTGGTGGCCAAGCACCGCCGGATGGTCATCTTTCTCATGTTCGTCTTCGGAGCGGTCGCCACCCCCGGCGGCGACCCGTTCACGATGATCGCGCTCGCCCTGCCGATGGTGGCGCTGTTCGCCCTGGCCGAGGGGTTCATGTACCTGCGGGAGAAGAGGCAGCCGAAGGGCGAGGACTTCTCACACCTCTCCGATGACGAGGCCTCCTCGCTCGACGACGACGCCTCGCCTCTGGGCGACGTGACCCCCGTCGGTGATCCGGCTCCTATCGATTCGAGAACGACCGACACCGATCCCAGCAAATAGGGGATAAGTTCCGATCTGTGCCCGCAGAGATCGCAGTCCTCGTCAATCCCGCCGCCCGTGGCGGCCGTTCACGGGGACTGCTCTCCCCGGTGCTCGACCGGTTGCGGCAGGGCGGTCGCGAGGTCTCGGTGATCCTCGGAGACTCCGCCGCCGATGCCCTGGACCGCGCCTGCCTGGCCGTCGCCGAGGAACCGGAAGCGCTGGTGGCCTTCGGCGGTGACGGCCTGGTCCACCTGGCACTCCAGGCGGTCGCGGGCAGTGGCGTGCCGCTGGGCGTCATCCCCGTGGGCACCGGCAACGACATCGCGGGCGCGCTCGGCATCCCGCTGAAGGCACCCCTGGCCGCCGCCGACACCGTGCTGCGCGGGCGGGTGCGCACCGTCGACGCCGCGAAGGTGGGCGAGGACGAGTGGTTCGCCGGGGTGGTGGCCTGCGGCTTCGACTCCCGCGTCAACGAGCGGGCCAACCGGATGACCTGGCCGCCCGGCATGGCCAGATACCTGGTCGCGCTCGCCGAGGAACTGCGCTCCTTCAGGCCCATCCCGTTCCGGATCGACCTGGACGGTGAGATCGTCGAGCGGGAGGCCATGCTGGTCGCGGTCGGCAACACCCGCTCGTACGGCGCGGGCATGCGCGTGTGCCCCGATGCCGTGCCCGACGACGGCCTGCTGGACGTGACGATCCTCGGCGCCGTCCCCCGGGGGGAGTTCCTGCGCGCCTTTCCCCGTGTCTATCGGGGCTCGCACGCGAGCCACCCCGCCGTCACCATGCACCGCGCCCGAAGGGTGCGGGTGGAGGCCCCCGGAGTGATCGCCTACGCCGACGGCGAGCGGGTCGGTCCCACTCCGCTGACCTGCGAGGTCGTTCCCGGAGCGCTGGCGGTCCTCGTTTAGGGCCGTTCCGTCCGCGCGATCGGCCGGATCGCCGGGTAAAAAGGGGGGACGGACCGGAATCCCGATATCGGTAGGCTGGGAGGTATGACGACCCCAGCGGAACGATACGCTGCCTTCCGTCAGAGCCAGGCTGAGAGTGGGCCGGCGCTGACCTCGTTCCGCGGCCTGTACGACTTCGAGCTGGATGACTTCCAGATCGACGCCTGCCGGGCGCTGGAGGCGGGCGACGGGGTCCTCGTGGCGGCACCCACCGGCTCGGGAAAGACGGTCGTGGGCGAGTTCGCCGTGCACCTGGCCCTGGCGGAGGGCCGCAAGTGCTTCTACACCACCCCGATCAAGGCGCTGTCCAACCAGAAGTACAACGACCTGGTCAGGCGGTACGGCGCGACCAAGGTGGGCCTGCTCACCGGTGACAACAGCGTCAACGGTGAGGCTCCCATCGTCGTCATGACGACCGAGGTGCTGCGCAACATGCTCTACGCCGGCTCCGGCACCCTGGCGGGGCTCGGCTTCGTCGTCATGGACGAGGTCCACTACCTCGCCGACCGGTTCCGCGGCGCGGTCTGGGAAGAGGTGATCATCCACCTGCCCGAGTCGGTGCGGCTGGTCGCCCTGTCCGCCACGGTCAGCAACGCCGAGGAGTTCGGCGAGTGGATGGGAGAGGTCCGCGGCGACACCAGCGTCATCGTCGACGAGCACCGCCCGGTCCCGCTCTGGCAGCACATGCTCGTCGGCAACCGCATCTACGACCTGTTCGTCACCGGCGACGAGGACCGTCGCCCCCAGATCAACCCCAACCTGCTGCGCATCGCCAGGGACGAGGAGCGCCAGGCGTACGGCAGGGGCCGCCGCGGCTACCCGCGACCCCGCAGGAACGGCCCGCCGGACCGGGCCGCGGCCATCGAGCGACTGGACGCCGACGCCCTGCTGCCCGCGATCACGTTCATCTTCTCCAGGGCCGGTTGCGACGCCGCCGTCATGCAGTGCCTGCACGACGGCATCCGGCTCACCACCGACGCCGAGCGCCACGAGATCCGCCAGATCGTCGACGAGCGCACCGCGCACCTGCCCGACGAGGACCTGGCCGTGCTCGGCTACCTCGAGTGGCGCGACGCCCTGGAGCGGGGCCTGGCCGCCCATCACGCGGGCATGCTCCCGGCCTTCAAGGAGGTCGTCGAGGAGCTGTTCACCCGCGGCCTGGTCAAGGCCGTGTTCGCCACCGAGACCCTCGCGCTGGGCATCAACATGCCCGCCCGCTCCGTGGTGATCGAGAAGCTCGACAAGTGGAACGGCGAGACCCACGCCGACCTCACCCCCGGCGAGTACACCCAGCTCACCGGGCGAGCCGGGCGCCGCGGCATCGACGTGGAGGGCCACGCGGTGGTCCAGTGGCAGCCGGGCACCGACCCCCTCCAGGTCGCCGGCCTGGCCAGTACCCGTACCTACCCGCTGCGCTCCAGCTTCCGCCCCTCGTACAACATGGCGGTCAACCTGGTCGGCCAGGTGGGCAGGGAGCGGGCCAGGACGCTGCTGGAGTCCTCGTTCGCGCAGTTCCAGGCCGACCGGGCCGTGGTGGGCATCGCCAAGCAAGTGCGCCGGGCCGAGGAGGCCCTGGAGGGCTACCGCCAGGCGATGACCTGCCATCTGGGCGACTTCGAGGAGTACGCCGCGATGCGCAGGGCCCTGTCCGACAGGGAGGCCGAGCTGTCACGCCAGCGCGGCGCGGCCCGCAGGACGCAGGCGCTGCGCTCGCTGGAGGCGCTCAAGCCCGGCGACATCATCAGGATTCCCGGCGGGCGCCGCGCCGGCCTGGCCGTCGTTCTCGACCCCGGCCTCAACTCCCGGGGCGAGGGCCCGTCCCCGCTGGTGCTGACCATCGGCAAGCAGGTCAAGAAGCTGTCGCCGGCCGACTTCCCCGTCCCGGTCGAACCGGTCGAGCGTCTGCGCATCCCGAAGAACTTCAACGCCCGCTCGCCGAAGGAGCGGGCCAACCTGGTCTCCTCGGTACACGCCAAGATCGGCGACCGGGACTTCGGCAAGCCCGTCAGGGCACGCGACCACGCCACCGAGGACGAGGAGATCACCCGCCTGCGCCGGGAGATCCGCCGGCACCCCTGCCACGGGTGCGACGAGCGCGAGGACCACGCCCGCTGGGCCGAGCGCTACCACAAGCTGCTCCGCGAGACCGAGGGGCTGCGCCGCCGGGTCGAGGGCCGCTCCCACGTCATCGCCCGCACCTTCGACAAGGTCTGCGGGGTGCTCGACCAGCTCGGCTACCTCGACGGTGAGAGCGTCACGACCGAGGGCCGCCGCCTGGCCCAGCTCTACACCGAGCTGGACCTGCTGACCGCCGAGTGCCTGCGCGCCGGGCTCTGGAACGACCTGGACCCGGCTGAGCTGGCCGCGTGCGTCTCCTCGCTGGTCTTCGAGTCCAGGCAGGCCGACGACGCCCGCCAGCCCAGGATCCCCGCGGGCGGCGCGCAGCAGACGCTGGCCGACATGGTCCGTCTCTGGAGTGAGCTGGAGTCGATCGAGAGCGACCACGGGCTGTCGTTCATCAGGGAGCCCGACTTCGGCTTCGCCTGGGCGGCCTTCCGCTGGGCCAGGGGCCACACCCTGGACTCCGTGCTCCGAGACGGCGCCGGCGGTGCGGAGCTGGCCGCGGGAGACTTCGTACGCTGGATGAAGCAGCTGCTCGACCTTCTCGGCCAGATCTCCACCGCCGCCCCCGCCGGGAGCAAGGTCAAGCAGAACGCGAGCAAGGCGATGGACGCGCTGCGTCGCGGGGTGGTGGCCTACTCGTCCCTGGCCTGAGCCGGGCCGTGCGGGGGGCGTACCGGGTACGGCTGGTTTCCCGGACGAGGCGCGGTCAGGCCAGGCTGAAGCGGACCTCGCGGGTGGTCGGGTCGGCGCGCGTCAGACGCACGCGCACGCTCCTGCCCAGCCCGAGCCCCTCGCCGTCGCAGCGGGCCACCACCGCCGGATCGGTGAGCTGCACCTGGCCCCACGGCCGGTCCTCGGCCACGTCGATCACCACCGCCTCGAACGTCTGGCCCACCCGCTCACGGAGCACGAAGGCCTCCACCAGGTCCACGCACGCCCGCTCGACGCCGTTCACACGGCGCCCGGTGGCGTGCATGATCTCCGGCAGCTCGCCCATGGCCTCCTGGACGTCCTGCGGCACCGGCTCGCCCGCCGCGATGGCCAGGCAGATCTCCGTGGCGTAGCGGTCGATGAGCCGGCGCAGCGGCGCGGTCACATGCGCGTACGGCGCGCCCACAGCGGCGTGCTCCGCCTGCGAGGGGGGCTCGCCGTTGAAGGCCACGTAGCCGGCGCCGCGCAGCAGCACCGTCGACTCCTGCAGGAACGCGGCCTGCTCGGGGATCTTCGGGTCGAGGGCGTGCACGACGTCGCCGTACCCGGCATCCTCCGGCCAGGGCACGCCGAGTGCCGCGGCCACCCTGCGGACCTGGGCGACCCTCTCGGCGGGGGCGGGCGGCAGCACCCGCAGCAGGCCGATCTCCGCGTCCAGCATCATCGAGGCGGCGGCCATGCCCGTCAGCAGCGAGATCTGCGCGTTCCACGCCTCGGCCTCCAGCGGGGCGCGAAACTCCAGCCGGTAGCCGTCCCCGTCCGGAACGACCTCCTGGTCGGGGGTGGGCAGCGTGACGCCGCCTCTGGCCCGCTCCAGGGCGAGCCTGAGCCGGCCGATCTCGGCCAGCAGTCGCAGCGTGCCGTCGGCGGTGCCGGTGTCGATCGCGGCCTGTGCGTAGTCGTAGTCGAGCCGCTCGCGGCTGCGCACCAGCGCCCTGGTCACGTCCGCGCCCACGATCCGGCCCTCCGCGTCGAGGTCGACGCACCACAGCGCGGCGGGCCGCGTCACGCCCGGCAGCAGGCTGGCGGCGGCCTCCGACAGCAAGGGCGGGTGCAGCGGCACGCGCCCGTCGGGCATGTAGACCGTCTCGCCCCGGGTGCGGGCCTCGGTGTCGATCGCCCCTCCGGGCCTGACGAACGCCCCGACATCGGCGATGGCGTACCAGACGCGGTAGCCGCCGGGCCGCTCCTCCAGGTGCACGGCCTGGTCGAGGTCCATCGCCCCCGGAGGGTCGATGGTGATCAGTGGCAGGTCGGTCCGGTCCAGCCGGGGCAGGGCGGGCACCTCGGCGACCCACTCGGCCTCGTCGACCGCCGCCCGGGGAAACCCCTCGGGCAGCTTCATCTCACGGCGGATCCGTTCGAAACCGTCGTCGAGGCGGGGGTGGGACTCTCCGGGTACCCGGATGCTCTTGTGAGGCACAGGGAGCAACCTACCGGCTGGCGGCGGTCCCGCCCCACCGACTAGGGCGAAATGGTCAGATCGGACATTTAGCGGGTGGGTCGGAGCGTGGAGGTCAGGCGTTCCAGCGGCCCGCCCAGGCCGTAGCGCTCGCTCAGCGCCGCCAGGGCATCCGGGTCGCGGGGCTTGGCCGGGAGCGTGAGGTCGGTCTCGGGCAGGGGCACGTCGCGGGCGACCCAGACCACCTCGGGGGCCACCCGCAGGTAGTCGCGGGCGGCCGACAGCCTGGCACGCTGCCCCGAGGTCAGGTCGCCGTCCCCGTCGACGGCGCGCAGCAGCGCCTCCAGGG
>NZ_JBEOZN010000109.1:0-33176 GCF_040298085.1 Streptosporangium sp. NPDC001681
GAAGCTCGGCGGCCACGGGTTCGTCGTGAAGCTCGCCCGTGAGGGCGTCGAGCGTGCCACCGGCTGGACGCCCGTCCAGCCGCTCAACGGCCAGCCGGCGGCCGCCGGACGACCTGGGCCTGGCCTACCACGCGTTGCCGGGCGGCAGGCCGCCTCCTCCTCCGCCATCGTGAACTCCCGGACCCGCGGCCCGGTGGAAACCGCGGGCCCGGTGGAAACCGCGGTTCCGGGGAAAGTCGCGAGCCCGGCGGGGCCCGTCCGCGTGGGCCTCCTCGCCGCGCCGCTCGCCGCGACGCTCGCCGTCACGGCGCTTGGCCTTCTCGGCCTCCTCGGCCTCCTTCAGGCCCGGGGTGAACCCGCCGCCGAAACGGCCCATGTCCGGATGGTGGAAGGAACGCGGTGAGACGTCCCGCAGGGCGGCGGACATGGACGACACCCAGATCGGCCCTGGCAGGGAGGCCCCCTGGACCGCTCCGTAGTACTCGCCGCCGATCTCGACGTCGAGCAGCGGGTAGCGGTAGGAGCCGCGGATGTCGCCCACGCTGACCGCCGCGGCCAGATCGGGGGTGTAGCCGGCGAACCAGGCCGACGTGTAGCCGTTGTTGGTGCCGGTCTTGCCCGCCGCAGGTCGGCCGATGCTCTGACCGGTCATGGTGCCCTTGGTGAACACCCCGGACAGCAGGTAGTTGACCGCGTCGGCCACGTCGCGCTCGATCGCCTGCGCGCAGCTGGGCGGGACGCGGAAGTGCCTGCCGTTCCGCTCGACGATCTCGACGATGGACAGCGGGCGGCAGTAGCGGCCCCGCGCCCCGAACGCGGCGAACGCCGCCGCCACGGTCACCGGGTCCATCTCGTTCACCCCCAGGGTGAAGGTCGGCACCTCCCGCAGCGGGGCGCCGTCGGCGCGGGCGATGCCCATCGCCTTGGCGGTCCTGACGACCGGGCACAGGCCCACCTGCTGCTCCAGCATCATGTAGAAGATGTTCACCGACTTCCAGGTGCCGGTGGACAGGCTCTGCGGGCCGCCCTTACCCTCGCCGCTCGCGTTGAAGATCTCCGCGCCGGGGTCGTTGACCTTGCGGCCCCGGCAGTCCTTGAAACCGCTGTCGGGCACGAAGCTGCCGGGTGTCATGAACCCCTGGTCGAACCGCCAGCCCTGGCTGAGCGCGGTCGCCAGGGTGAACACCTTGAACGTCGACCCCGCCTGGAATCCCTGGCCGCCTCCGTGCGCGGTGTCGGCGACCAGGTTGTAGGTGGTGCGAGGGCCGTTGTTCTTGTTGCCACTGTTGAGACCGTACTTCTTGCTCGCCGCCATGGCCCGGATCCGCCCGGTGCCAGGCTGGATCATGGCCTCGGCGGCGACCTCGGTGTCCTTGGTGCCGACGCGCGCGGCGATGGCGCGTTCCGCGGCCCGCTGGGCCCTCGGCGCCAGGGTGGTGCGGAGCACCAGTCCGCCCCTGGCCAGGCGACGCTCCCGCTCCGCGCGGGTGTGGCCGAAGACCGGGTTGGTCAGCAGCTCCCTGTGCACGTACAGGCAGAAGTAGGGGTAGACGCTCCCGTCGCAGCCGCCGGGCTGCGGCTGCAGCCGGAGGTTCAGCGGCCGTCTCATGGCGGCCTCCGCCTGGGGCCGGGGGACGTACGACAGCTGGGCCATCCGCTCCAGGACGATGTCCCTGCGCTCTCGCAGTTTCTTCCTGCGCGCCGCGTCCAGCGACGGGTCCGTGACGTACGGGGTGCGGACCGCGCCGGCCAGTGTCGCCGCCTGCGCCAGGGTCAGCCGGGAGGCCGCGACCGAGAAGAACCGCTGGGCGGCGGCCTCCACCCCGAAGGCCCCCGCGCCGAAGTAGGCGATGTTGAGGTAGCGCTCCAGGATCTCGGCCTTGGTGTACTTCTTCTCCATCGCCAGCGCGTACCGCAGCTCGGTGATCTTGCGCTGGATGCTGGGCGCGCGGGCCTGGGCGCGCTCGGTCTCGGTCTCGGAGTTCTCGACCAGGATGTTCTTCACCAGCTGCTGGGTGAGCGAGGAGCCGCCCTGGCGCACCCCGCCCGCCCTGGTGTTGGTCACCAGGGCGCGCAGGGTGCCCTTGATGTCCAGGCCCGCGTGCTCGTAGAAGCGCGAGTCCTCGATCGCCACGATCGCCTCACGCATGACGGGGGCGACCTGGTCGAGCCGTACGACGGTCCGGTTCTCCGTGTAGAACTGGGCGAACCGCTTGCCGTTCCTGTCCAGGAGCACGGTGCGCTGGGCGAGCGGGTTCTCCCGAGGGCTCGGCGGCAGGTCCGTCAGGGTTCTCGTGACGTTGTTGACGGTGACCCCCACCGTGCCGACCAGCGGCAGCGCGGCCAGGGCGGCCAGCAGCCCGCCGAGCACCCCGCAGGCCGCCAGGACGCGCAGGCACGCGCCGGGTCCGCGTCTCACCTCTGGGTGCGATGTCACACAAGGTAACGTGCAACCGGATGATCACCCATAAACACCCGGTTGCCAATCCTTACCCGTCCTGCACCTTTTCTCGACTGATCTTCAGTCCGAGAGAGGCGAACTGCTCGAACGGCCGGTGGTAGCCCCGCTCGATGTGGTGCACCCCGCGCAGCGTGGAGACGCCCTCCGCGGCGGCCGCGGCCAGCACGGCGGAGAACCCGGCCCGGATGTCGGGCAGCGTCACGTCGGCGCCGCTCAGCCTGGACACGCCGCGTACGACCGCCGAGTGCTTGGCGTTGGTGTCGTGGTAGCGGCAGGCCGGGCCGCCCAGGCAGACGTCGAACACCTCGATCTCGCAGCCCATCTTCTGCAGTGCGGGCACGTAGACCAGGCGGTTCTCGAACACGGTCTCGTGCAGCACCGACATGCCCTGGGCCTGGGTGAACAGCACCATCAGGGGCGTCTGCCAGTCGGTCATGAACCCCGGGTGCGTGTCGGTCTGCACCGCCGCGGCCCGCAATCCGTGCGGCGCCGACGCCGACAGGTAGTCGTCGGTGATGTCGACCTCGGCGCCCATCCTGGCCAGGGTGGTGATCGCGGTGACCAGCCGGTCCTGCGGGCAGCCGTGCACCCGTACCTGGCCGCCGGTGATCAGACCGGCCGCCAGGTAGGAGAACGCCTCGATGCGGTCGCCGTTGAGCCAGGTGGAGGCGCCGTGCAGGTGCTCCACCCCCTCGATCACGATGCGCCGGTCCGGGCTCAGCTCTATGCGCGCGCCCATGCGCTGCAGGAACAGGGCGAGCTCCACCACCTCGGGCTCCATCGCCGCGCCCTTCAGCACGGTCTTGCCCTCGGCCAGCACCGCGGACATCAGGATCGTCTCGGTGGCGCCGACGCTGGGGTAGGGCAGTTCGAGCCGGGTGCCGCGCAGCCGTTTGGCCTTGGCGTACACGCCGGTGTCGCTCACCTCGACCTCGGCGCCCATCGCGCGCAGCGCCTCGACGTGGAAGTCGACGGGCCGGCGGCCGATCGGGTCGCCGCCGACCAGCGGCACGAACGCCTCGCCCGCCAGGTGCAGCAGCGGGCCCAGCATCAGGATCGGGATCCGGTTGAGGCCGGTGAACGCCGCCGGGACGTGCGGGTTGATCTGCTTCCCGGGAGAGACGGTGATCTCCCCGGAGCTGATCTCCACGTCGATGCCGAGCGCCCTCAGCATCTGCGCGGTGATCCCCACCTCACCCACGTCCGGGGCGTTCTGGATCGTGCTCTCACCGGTGCCCAGCATCGCGGCGACCATGTGCTTGGAGACGCCGTTCTTGGAACCGCGGACCTCGACGTCACCGCGGAGCGGCCCGGAGGGTTCGATCAACCATGCCTCTTCGTTCACCCCGTAAGCGTAACGGGACTCGGCGGGAACCCCGGGTGGCGCCAGGCGGGCGGATGGGTAACATCGGGCACATCTGCACAGAGGGTGAGGGGGCCGTGGTGCGCGCTGTGCGTGACTTCGTGATCACCGTGCTGGTGCTCGCCCTGGCCGGAGTCGTCGCCGGGATCCTGTGGTCGCTGGCCGCGCCGCGACCCCCGTACGTCGTGACGGGCAAGGGGCCGCTGCTGGCCGATCCCTCCACGCAGGCGCTGATCGCCGCCGACGGCTGGTTCGCCGTCATCACGGGCGTGCTCGGGCTGGTCTGCGGGGTCATCGGCTACGGCGTGTCGCGCGGGGGGCGCCCGCTGCCGGTGGTGGTGGGCCTGGCCGCGGGCGGCCTGCTCGGCGCGCACCTCGCGCTGCTGGTCGGCGAGGCGGCCAACCTCGGCGCGGTGAGCGTCGCCGCCTCGGGGAGCTCCGCGGGAAGCTCCGTGCCGCTGGTCCCGGGGCCGCTGGCGCTGACCGCCAGGGGCGTGCTGTACGCGTGGCCGACGCTGGCCGCCGGCGCCTTCTTCGTCCTGGAGGGCGTCGCGGGCTACCGCGACTCGCCGCTGCGCCATCCGTTCGGCGGGGACGACCCCTACGGGCCGTTGCCGTCGCATGACATCGACGGCCGGTAGGCGCGGCGGTCGCGGTCAGCGGGGCGGCCTGCGCGCGCCGTAGCCGGTGGCGCGCTCGAAGGCGTGGGCCAGCCGGAGCACCGCCATGTCGGCGAAGGGGCGCCCGATGATCTGCACGCCCACCGGCAGCCCGTCCGAGGTGAACCCGCACGGTACCGACGCCGCCGGGGCGTGCAGCACGCTGATCCAGTAGGCCGAGCGCATCCACGCCAGGTAGTCGGGCAGCGCCTGCCCGTTGATCTCCGAGACGTACGGGGCGTCCACCGGGAACGGCGGCACCTGGCTGACCGGGGCGATCAGGAAGTCGTAGGTGCCGAAGAAGGCCTCCATCCGCCGGTAGAGCCCGCTGCGCAGCCGCTCGGCGCGGGCCAGGTCGGCCCCGGTCACCTCGCGGCCCCGCTCGACGTTCCAGCGCACGTTCGCCCCCAGGCGCTCCTGCGGCAGGTCGCCGTAGCAGAGCGCGTAGTACCACGCCCGGTAGATCCGGAAGGCGTCCTCGGCGTCCGACAGGTCCAGCTCCACCCGCTCCACCCGCGCGCCCAGCTCCGCGAGCGCGGCCGGGGCGTCCGCGGTGACCTTGGCGGTCTCCGCGTCGACGGGCAGCCCGCCCAGGTCCGGGCTCCAGGCCACGCGCAGCCCGGTCGCCTCCAGCTCCAGCGGCCCGGCGAAGACGGTGCCGCTCTCGGCGATCGACAGGGGGGAGGAGGCGTCGAACCCGGCGATCGCGCTCATCAGCAGCGCCAGGTCCCCGGCGGTACGGGCCATCGGCCCCGGCACGCCGAGGGTGAACCAGGCCGCGACGGCCGACGGCGCCGGCACCCGCCCGGGGGTGGGCCGCAGCCCCGCCACGTTGCAGAAGGAGGCGGGGTTGCGCAGCGAGCCGCCCATGTCGGAGCCGTCGGCCAGTGCCACCATGCCGGTGGCCAGCGCGGCGGCGGCCCCGCCGCTGCTGCCCCCGGCCGACCTGGTCAGGTCGTAGGGATTGCGGGTGGCGCCGAAGATCTCGTTCACGGTGTGCGAGCCGGTGCCGAACTCCGGGGTGTTGGTCTTGCCGACCGTGATCGCCCCGGCCTCGCGCATCCGCCGCACGATCGGCGCGTCGGTGTCGGGGACGTGGTCGGCGAAGAGCGGCGAGCCGTACGTGGTGCGGATCCCCGCGGTGTCGGCCAGGTCCTTGTGCGCGACCGGCAGCCCGTGCAGCGGTCCCCGCCAGTGGCCGCGGGCCAGGTCCCGGTCGGCCTCCTCCGCCTCTCGCCTGGCGCGCTCGGCGGTCAGCGTGACGATCGCGTTGACCTCCGGGTTGACCTCCTCGATCCGCCGCAGGTGCGCCTCGAGCAGCTCGACCGCGCTGACCTGCCTGGTGCGCAGCAGTTCGAGCATCTCGGTAGCGGTCAGGTAGTGCATCTGTCCCCCGATCGGTACGGCCTGTCGCAGACGAGTCTGGCCGAACGCCGTCGTGTGCCGCCTCGGCAACCTTCGACAGGACGGCCCGGGGACCTCCGGCCCATCCTGTGCGGCGGGCCGGGGTTTCGTCGGCTCTCCTTCGACAGGACGGCCCGGGGACCTCCGGCCCATCCTGTGCGGCGGGCCGGGGTTTCGCCGGCTCTCCTTCGACAGGACGGCCCGGGGACCTCCGGCCCATCCTGTGCGGCGGGCCGGGGTTTCGTCGGCTCTCCTTCGACAGGACGGCCCGGGGACCTCCGGCCCATCCTGTGCGGCGGGCCGGGGTTTCGCCGGCTCTCCCTGGGCCGGAATCCCTCCGCTAGCCGCTCTTGCCGATGGGCGCGGTGACGGCCCCGGTGAGGCGTACCAGCTCCGAGGGGGAGGTCTCGATCTGCAGCCCGCGCCGGCCGGCGGAGAAGTAGATCGTCGGAAAGTCCAGCGCGGAGGCGTCGATCACGGTCGGCAGGCGCTTGCGCTGTCCCAGCGGGCTGATGCCGCCGACCACGTAGCCGGTCACCCGCTCCACCTTGGCCGCGTCGGCCATCGCGGCCCGCTTGCTCCTCAGCGCCGCCGCGAACGCCTTGAGATCGAGTTTGCCCGCCACCGGCACCACCGCGACGGCCAGCCCGCCCTCCACCTCGGCCACCAGGGTCTTGAAGATCTGCCCGTACGGCACGCCGAGGGCGTCGGCCGCCTCCTCGCCGTAGGCCTGCGCGTTCGCGTCGTGCTGGTAGGGGTGCAGGGTGAAGTCGGCTCCCGCCTGGGTCAGGGCCACGGTCGCGGGGGTTCCCTGGCCGCCCTTGCTCTTGCTCTTGCTCACGGGGAAAGCGTAGCGGCTGGTTAAAATCTACATAGTAAAGGCACTGTCCGGATAATGGACGCGACGATACCGGGTGGCGGACCTCCGTAGACTGAACGGGTGATTTCGCGTACCGATCTGCGAGGACCTCTTCCCGAGGATCTTCGCGACGTGCTGCCCCGCGCCGACCTCGACGTCGAGGCCGCCCTGGAGAAGGTGCGGCCCATCTGCGACGACGTGCATCATCGTGGGGTCGCCGCGGTGCGGGAGCTGACCGCCAGGTTCGACGGCGTCGAGCTGGAGTCCACCCGGGTGTCGGCCGAGGCGATCTCCGCGGCGCTGGAGAGGCTCGACCCGAAGGTCAGGGCGGCCCTGGAGGAGTCGATCCGCCGCGCCCGCCTCGTCCACCATGACCAGCGGCGCACCGATGTCACCACCCAGGTCGTGCCGGGCGGCACCGTCACCGAGCGCTGGGTGCCCGTCGACCGCGTGGGGCTGTACGTCCCCGGCGGCCGGGCGGTCTACCCCTCCAGCGTGGTCATGAACGTCGTCCCCGCCCAGGAGGCGGGGGTGGCCTCCCTGGCGGTCTCCTCGCCCGCGCAGCGCGAATTCGACGGCCTGCCGCACCCGGCCATCCTGGCGGCGTGCGCGCTGCTCGGCGTGGACGAGGTCTACGCGGTCGGCGGCGCCCAGGCGGTGGCGATGTTCGCCTACGGCACCGAGGAGTGCCCGCCGGTCACCATGGTCACCGGCCCTGGCAACATCTGGGTCGCCGCGGCCAAGCGCCTGCTCAAGGGCCGTATCGGCATCGACTCCGAGGCGGGTCCGACCGAGATCGCGATCCTCGCCGACTCCACGGCCAACCCGGTGCACGTCGCCGCCGACCTGATCAGCCAGGCCGAGCACGACACGATCGCCGCCGCCGTGCTCGTCACCGACTCGGAGGAGCTGGCCGAGGCCGTCGAGCGGGAGCTGCCCCGGCAGGTAGCCGCCACCAAGCACACCGAGCGGATCACCGAGGCGCTCTCCGGGCGCCAGTCCGGCATCCTGCTGGTCGACGACATGGAGGCGGGGCTGCGCGTCGTCGACGCCTACGCCGCCGAGCACCTGGAGATCCACGCCGCGGAGGCGTCCGCGCTGGCCGCCCGGGTCCGCAACGCCGGGGCGATCTTCGTCGGGGCGTACGCGCCGGTCTCGCTGGGCGACTACATGGCCGGTTCCAACCACGTGCTGCCCACCGGCGGCTGCGCCTGCCACTCGTCGGGGCTGTCGGTGCAGACGTTCCTGCGCGGCGTGCACGTCGTCGACTACAGCCGCGAGGCCCTGGCCGGTGCCGCCGCCCACGTGTGCGTGCTGGCCGACACCGAGGACCTGCCGGCGCACGGTGCGGCGATCAGGGCGCGGTTCGCCTGGGAGGTGCCCTCGTGAGTGCCCTTCCCTTTCCGGTTCGAGGTGGAGATCCCGTCGTGAAGCTCGAAGACCTGCCGATCCGAGACGATCTCCGGGGGCGCACGCCGTACGGTGCCCCCCAGATCGACGTCCCGGTCAGGCTCAACACCAACGAGAACCCCTACGGGCCCTCGGACTCGCTGGTCGCCGAGCTGGCGGAGGCCGTACGGGGCGTCACCGCCGACCTCAACCGCTACCCCGACCGCGACGCGCTCGACCTGCGCCGGGAGCTGGCCGGGTACCTCGGTCACGGCCTCGCCGTGGAGCAGGTCTGGGCCGCCAACGGCTCCAACGAGGTGCTCCAGCAGATCCTGCAGGCCTTCGGCGGCCACGGCCGCGCCGCGATGGGTTTCGAGCCGTCCTACTCGATGCATCCGATCATCACCACCGGGGCCTCGACCGAGTGGATCTCCGGGGCCCGTGAGGACGACTTCGGGATCGACCCGGGCAAGGCGGTCGCCGCGATCGAGGAGCACCGGCCCGACGTCGTCTTCCTGACCTCGCCCAACAACCCGACCGGCACCGCCTTGGACCCGGAGGTGATCGCCCGGATCGTCGAGGCGGCGCCGGGCATGGTGGTGGTGGACGAGGCCTACTTCGAGTTCGCCCGTACCGGCACCCCGTCGGCGCTGACCCTGCTGCCGGACAATCCCCGGCTGATCGTCACGCGGACGATGTCCAAGGCGTTCGCCATGGCCGGCACCCGGCTCGGTTACCTGGCCGCCCACCCGGCGGTGGTCGAGGCGTTGCTGCTGGTCCGCCTGCCGTACCACCTGTCCACGCTCACCCAGACGGCGGCGCGCGTCGCGCTCGCCCACCGCGCCGAGTTGCTCGGCGCCGTCGACGAGTTGCGGGCCGAGCGCGACGCCGTCGTGGACTGGTTGCGCGCCCGGGGGCTGAAGGTCGCCGACTCGGACGCCAACTTCGTGTTGTTCGGGCTGTTTCCGGACCGGCGCGCGGTGTGGCAGGGCCTGCTGGACCGCGGGGTGCTGATCCGTGAGGTGGGACCGCCCGGGTGGCTGAGAGTGTCCATCGGAACGACAGAGGAGATGGCGGCCTTCCGCGCCGCCCTGGAGGAGATCCTGTGAGCATCACTGCCGGCGGCGAGGCCGCACCGCGTCGCGGTCGCGTCGAGCGCGTCACCAAGGAGACCTCGGTGCTGGTCGAGGTCGACCTCGACGGCACCGGGAACGTCGAGGTGTCCACCGGTGTCGGGTTCTTTGACCACATGCTGAACCAGCTCGGCAAGCACGGGCTGTTCGACCTGGTCGTGAAGACCGAGGGTGACCTGCACATCGACGCTCATCACACGATCGAGGACACCTCGCTCGCGCTGGGCGCCGCGTTCCGTGAGGCTCTGGGTGACAAGTCGGGCCTGCGGAGGTTCGGCAGTGCCTCCTGCCCGCTGGACGAGTCGCTGGCGGAGGTCACGGTCGACCTGTCGGGGCGGCCGTACCTGGTGCACAGCGAGCCCGAGGGCATGGCTCCGATGATCGGCCCGGAGTACGACACGACGATGACCAGGCACATCCTGGAGTCGTTCGTCGCCCAGGCCGCCATCTGCCTGCACGTGCGCGTCCCCTACGGCCGCAACGCCCACCACATCGTGGAGGCGCAGTTCAAGGCCCTGGCCAGGGCGCTGCGGGCGGCATCCGAGCGTGACCCGCGCGCCACCGGGGTGCCGAGCACGAAGGGCGTGCTGTGATTTCTCCCGGCCGGAGGGGGCGGAGACGGTGAGCGACAACTGGTCGGCCATCGTGATGGCGTTCGTCGCGCTCTTCTTCGTGGGCGGGATCGTCTCATTCCTCAAACAGGGTCTGAAGAAGGGCGCGGTGCTGCTCGCCGCCCTCGCGGCCCTGGCGACCACGGCGGCGGTGCTCTGGTGGTGAAGAAGGTAACCGTTCTCGACTACGGCTCGGGCAACCTCCGTTCGGCGGAGCGCGCGCTGGCCCGGGTCGGCGCGGAGGTCACGGTGACCGCCGACTACGAGGCGGCGATGGAGGCCGACGGGCTCGTCGTCCCCGGCGTGGGGGCGTTCGCCGCGTGCATGGCCGGGCTGCGCGCGGTGCGGGGTGAGCGGATCATCGCGAGGCGCCTGTCGGCCGGGCGGCCGGTGCTGGGCATCTGCGTCGGCATGCAGATCCTCTTCGAGGCGGGCGTCGAGCACGGCGTCACGACCGAGGGCTGCGGGGAGTGGCCGGGCACGGTGGAGTCCCTGGAGGCGCCGGTCCTGCCGCACATGGGCTGGAACACGGTCAAGGCGCCCGCCGAGACCGTGCTGTTCGCCGGGCTCGACGCGGATACCCGCTTCTACTTCGTGCACTCGTACGGCGTGCGGACCTGGAAGCTCCAGGCGGGGCCCGGGTTCGCCGACCCGCTGCTCACCTGGGCCGAGCACGGGGTGCCGTTCGTCGCGGCGGTGGAGAACGGCCCGCTGATGGCCACCCAGTTCCATCCGGAGAAGTCGGGCGACGCCGGAGCCCAGTTGCTCACCAACTGGCTCGGGACCGTCGGGTGAGTTCTTGATGGGCCTTTGATGAGTAAGGAACGGGCCAGGCGCAGGGCCGAGCGGGAGGCCGAGCAGGCGCGCTTGGCCGCGCTGCGCGCAGCACGGGAGGCGCGGCTGGCGCGGCGGCGCGAGCGCATCGGCAAGGTGACCGCGTTGCTGCCGGGCAGGCCCGTCCGGATCGTCTCCCAGGGCGGCATCAAGGCCCGCCGCCGCCGGGCGCAGAACGGCGTCGCGGCGGTGCTGTTCCTGATCGTGCAGGTGATCGTCTGGCTGCTGTGGTCCTCGTGGGCGGCGCGGTTCGGCGTGCTCGTGCTTTCCTTGCTGTTCGTTCCGCTTTTTCTCACCCTTGTCTTCGACCGGAGGTCTTGAACAGATGTCGCTTGAGCTGCTCCCCGCCGTGGACGTCGCCGACGGTCAGGCGGTCCGCCTGGTCCAGGGCGCGGCCGGCACCGAGACGTCGTACGGCGACCCCCTGTCCGCGGCGCTCGCCTGGCAGGAGGCCGGTGCCGAGTGGATCCACCTGGTCGACCTCGACGCGGCCTTCGGCCGGGGCAGCAACCGCGAGTTGCTCGCCACGGTGGTCGGCGCGCTGGATGTGAAGGTGGAGCTGTCCGGGGGCATTCGTGACGACGTCTCCCTGGAGCTCGCGCTGGCCACCGGCTGCCGCAGGGTGAACATCGGTACCGCGGCGCTGGAGAACCCCGCCTGGTGCTCCAAGATCATCTCTGAGTACGGTGACCGGGTCGCGATCGGCCTCGACGTCCGGGGGACCACCCTGGCCGCCCGGGGCTGGACCCAGGAGGGCGGTGACCTGTGGGAGGTGCTGGCCCGGCTGGAGAAGGACGGCTGCTCCCGCTACGTCGTCACCGACGTCACGAAGGACGGCACGCTGCGCGGCCCCAACCTGGACCTGCTCCGCGAGGTCTGCTCCCGTACTGACAAACCGGTGGTCGCCAGCGGTGGGGTCTCGTCCCTGGAGGACCTGCGCGCGCTGGCCTCGCTGGTCCCGATCGGTGTCGAGGGGGCCATCGTGGGCAAGGCGCTGTACGCGCAGGCCTTCACCCTCGAAGACGCCCTTGCCGCCGTCCGTTCGTGAGGAGTCGTCGATGAGTGTCGCGGTACGAGTGATTCCCTGCCTGGACGTGGACGCCGGGCGGGTGGTCAAGGGCGTCAACTTCGAGAACCTGCGCGATGCCGGAGACCCGGTCGAGCTGGCCCGCCGCTATGACGCGGAGGGGGCCGACGAGCTGACGTTCCTCGACATCACGGCCTCCAGCTCCGACCGGTCGACGATGTACGACGTGGTCAGCCGGACGGCCGAGCAGGTGTTCATCCCGCTGACCGTGGGCGGGGGAGTGCGCTCGGTCGAGGATGTCGACAGGCTGCTGCGGGCGGGCGCGGACAAGGTGGGGCTGAACACCGCGGCGATCGCCAGGCCCGAGCTTCTGACCGAGGCCGCGCAGCGGTACGGGGCGCAGTGCATCGTGCTCTCGGTGGACGCCCGCCGGGTCGTCGACGGGCCGCCGACGCCGTCCGGTTTCGAGGTGACCACGCACGGTGGTCGCCGGGGGACCGGGATCGACGCGGTGGAGTGGGCCCGGCGGGGTGCCGAACTGGGGGCGGGGGAGATCCTGCTCAACTCGATGGACGGCGACGGGACCCGGGACGGCTACGACCTGGAGATGATCCGGGCGGTACGGGCCGTGGTGTCGGTTCCGGTGATCGCCAGTGGTGGTGCGGGTTCTGTCGCCGATTTCCCTCCGGCGGTGGAGGCGGGGGCGGACGCCGTGCTGGCGGCGTCGGTGTTCCACTTCGGGCAGCTCAAGATCGGTGATGTGAAGGACGCTTTGCGGGGGGCGGGGTATCCCGTTCGCTGACGTCGTTCCTCGTTCCTCGTTCCTCGTTCCTCGTTCCTCGTTCCTCGTTCCTCGTTCCTCGTTCCTCGTTCCTCGTGCGGCGAGTGGGCGCGTCTGTTTCGTCCTGCCGGTCAGCGTGGTTCGCGCTGCGGTGGGCCGGTGTTCCGGGCGGCCGTCGTGGTGGGGGTCTGGTTCTTCAGGCCTCCGGCCTGCTCGGGCGCCTGGGGTTGCGCTTTCTTATACGCCGCCCGGAACACCGGCCCACCTCCGCGCACTTGGTGTTGTTCGTATGGGGTGCGGGCCGTAGTCGCTTTGTTTCCGGCCGCTCAGGGTGCGTCCTGATGCTGAAGCCTTCGTCTGGGGTGGGTTGAGGGGCGGGCGCCGTAGCTGAAGCGCTGCTGCGGGAAGGAGCTCAGGGCTGGGCTTCTTCTTTGGGGCCGGTTGAGGGGTGGGCGCTGTGGTCGAACTGCTGCTGTGGGGAGGAGTGCAGGGCTGGGCTTCTTCTTTGGGGCTGGTGGGGCTGGTTGGGGTTGGGGGCGTGGTTGTGGTGCTGCTGGGAGGAGTTGCGGTGCTGCTGGGAGGAGGGGGGCAGGGGCTGGGCTGCTCCCTGGCTTCGCTGAAGCTTGAGGTGGTCGTGCCCTCTTCATTCATTTTATTGATTTGTGAGATCCGGGGATGATTCCTCGTTTGGAGTGAGTGGTTATCTTGGCGTGGGTATAGTGGATTTTTGGGGAGATTTGTGCTGTGGGTCTGATTCCAGCGGGCTTTTGGTCAAAGTAATATATAAGTTTTATGGGCATTATGTGAGTTAGAATTGCCGGGCCGAATCCGGGGGGGAGGACGTCGTGGCACATGGCTGGGCTAGGCGGGAAGACGCGCGGCTGCTCACCGGTCATGGCCGCTACGTCGCCGACATCGCGGTGCCGGGATGCCTGGACGCGGCGTTCGTACGGAGTTCTGTGGCACACGGCCGGTTGCGCGAGGTGGACTGCGCTCCGGCTCGTCGGGTTCCCGGGGTGCGGGGGGCCTGGGCGGCTGCCGATCTTCCGGGGTTGCCGCCGGTTCCCCTGACGGCTCTCGCCGGGATGTCCTTGGCGGAGGTGGTGGCGGGGCGGGTGTGGCCGTCGCTGGCTGTCGACCGGGTGCGGTACGCGGGTGAGGCGGTCGCGGTGGTGGTCGGGGAGGACCGATACCGGGCCGAGGACGGGGTGGCCGAGGTCGTCGTGCGGACGGATCCGCTTCCGCCCGCGGTGTCGGTGGCCGAGGCCCTGGACGGCTCTGTTCCGTTGTTCGAGGGCCTGGACAACGTGGTGCTGGAACGGTCGGTCGGTGTGCCGATCGACGAGGCCGTCTGGGGGCGGGCGGCGGTCGTGGTGGAGGCGCGTTACCGCCAGCAGTTGCTGCCGTCGCCGATGGAGTGCCGGGCGTTTCTCGCGGTCCCCGAGGAGGACCGGCTGACCGTGTGGTGCTCCCATCAGGCGCCGTACCGGCTCCGGCGGGAGTTGGCCGGGGCACTGGGCCTGCCCGTTGAGCGGATCAAGGTGGTGACACCCGACAGCGGCGGTGCGTTCGGGTCGAAGAGCGCCACCTTTCCCGAGTACCTCACGGTCGCCTTTCTGGCGGTGACGCTGGGGGCGCCGATCCGGTGGATCGAGGACCGCGCCGAGTCGCTGCTGGCCGCCACCCGGGGCCGGGGGCAGGACCAGCGGGTCCGGCTGGCCGCCGACGCCGAGGGGCTGCTGCTCGCGTACGAGCTGAGGATCGACGCCGACGTGGGGGCCTATCCGCACATCGGGGCGGGGCTGCCGATGCAGACCGCCCGGATGGCCACCGGCGCCTACACCACGCCCCTGGTGCACGCCACGGTTCGTTCGGTGCTGACCACCACCATGCCGACCTACCCCTATCGCGGCGCCGGGCGGCCGGAGGCGGCGTTCGCGCTGGAGAGGTCGATGGACGTGCTGGCCGATCGGCTGGGCATGGACCCGGCGGAACTACGGCGACGCAACTTCATCCCACCCGAGCGTTTCCCGTACGAGACGCCCACCGGCAGGCGCTACGACAGCGGGAACTACGCCGGGGCGCTGGATCTGGCGCTGAAGACCCTCGACTACGACGGGTGGCGGGCCGAGCAGGCCCGGCGCCGGGCCTCTGCGACCGCCCTGCCCCTGGGCATCGGGCTCTCCTGCTACGTCGAACGATCCGGAGGTGAGGAGGGGGGCCTGCACGAGTTCGGCGGCGTCGAGGCGTGCCCGGACGGCACGGTGATCGCCAGGTGCGGCACCGCCTCCAGCGGGCAGAGCCACGAGACGACCTTCTCCTCGCTGGTGGCCGCCACCCTCGGCCTGGACTCCTCGCGGGTCCGGTTCGTGGAAGGAGACACCGACGAACTGGCCGACGGGATCGGCTCGTACGCCAGCCGCTCGGCACAGGTGGGCGGCCCGGCCCTGCACCGCGCGGCCACCGCGCTGATCGACCTGGCGCGGGAGCGGGCCGCGCGGCTGTGGCGGCTGCCGGTCGGGGAGGTGGTCTGGTCCGGCGGCACGCTGAGCTCCCGCACGGACGACGCGGTCGCGCTGGACCTCGGCGAGCTGGTGCGGGTCACCGGGTCGTTGCGGGTGGACGAGCGGTTCGAGTCGGGTATGGCGTTTCCGTTCGGCACCCACGCCGCCGTCGTCGAGGTCGACCCGGGCCTGGGCACCGTACGGGTGCTCCGGCTGGTCGCGGTGGACGACTGCGGGGTGATGCTCAATCCGTCGGCGGTCGCGGGGCAGGCCAGGGGGTCGATCGCGCAGGGGACCGGGCAGGCGCTGTACGAGGGGGTGCCCTACGACGAGGCCGGGGTGCCGCTGCTGCCCTACGGTCTGCTGGACTACCTGCTGCCGACGTTCGCCGAGATGCCGCCGATGGAGGTACGGGAGACCAGCACTCCGACGCCGTGGACGCCGCTGGGAGCCAAGGGAGCCGGGGAGTCGGGGTGCATCGGCACTCCCGCGGCCATTGTCAACGCGGTCGCCGACGCGTTGGGGGTCACCGATCCAGACCTGCTGCGGATGCCGCTCACCCCGGACGTGGTGTGGCGGGCGGCCCGTGCTTCCAGGGCGGGTTCGACGATGGGGTTCGACGGTGGGGGAGGGGTTGTCAGCTTCTCGGCCCTGGGGGACCGAGCTTGCAGCTCCTCACCGTGCATGGGGTGCACGGTTCAGGCCGCGTCGTCGGCAGCGTGACTCACTGCCCTGCGACCGATGTTGATCGCAGCGTTGTGGTCGGCGGGGCCAGCGAACCCGCAGCCGAGGCACTTGAAGTCGTTCCGGTTGGGACGGTTGCGTTTGTCGCAGTGCCCGCACCGGTGGCAGGTGCGGGAGGTGTTGCGAGGGTCGACCAGACGCACGGGCACGCCTGCGATGGCGGCCTTGTAGGTCACGAACGTGCGGAGCTGGTAGAACGCCCACGAGTGGTGGTCGGCACGCTGAGCCTTACGAACCGTTACCCGGTCGCGGATGCCTTCGAGGTCTTCCAAGGCGATCCCGGTCTGGGTGTCTTTGGCTTTGCCGACCAGCTGCTTGCTGATCACGTGGTTGACGTTCCGGGCGAACCGGAACTCGGTGCGCTTGCGTTTCTTCAGGAGTCGCTTGGCGGACTTGGTGCCCTTGGCTTGCAGGCGTGCCCGCAGGCGGGCGTTGCGCCGCCGCACAGCCCGTACGCCCTTGCCGGTGTGTGTTTCGCCGGTGGAGTCGGTGGCCAGGTTGACGATGCCGAGATCCACACCCAGCCACTCGTCCGGCTCGTCACCCCGCGGTGCTTCGGGAACGTCGATCACGGTGGCGAGGAAGAACATGCCGTCGCGGTAGACGAGATCGGCCTGTCCCCGCGCGGTGGCCCCGCTGGTCTTCAACCAGCGACCCTGATAGACGACGGGGACAATGATGCGGCCGGTGAGGGTGAGGATGCTGACCGCGTCGCGGCCTTTCCAGGTGAGAATCCGCTGGTCGTAGGCGACCGCACCCAATTCACGAAACACTGGCTTGATCTTCTTGTCGCGCTTGTACGCCTCACATGCCTTGGCGATCGACCGGATGGCCATCTGCGCCGACAGGCCGAACTCGGCTCGCAGGTCGGCGTACACCAGCTTCTGCAAGGCGATCTTGTTGGCGGTGTGGTGCTCGAACGCCACACCGGCGGCACGGTTGGCGGCGGCGTTGCATGCCCGCATCGTCGCCAGCAGCGCCTCGCGCTGCTCAGTACTCGGGGCGAGCTTCAACATCTCCGTCACCAGCATGCATTGAGTATGGCATTCAATGCTTCGCCGTTCCGTGTTTCCTCTACACGACTCAGAAAGAAGCTGATCGAAATGACTGGCCGGTCAGGGCACGCTTGGGCCTTGGCGCCCCTCCCGCTCCCGATTCCTCCCTGGCCTGGGGGCCGGGGCATCCTTGGGAGGTTCAGGTGAAGCCCGCCGTTTTCGACTACCTCGCACCGGAGGCCGTACAGGAGGCGGTGGACGCGCTCGCCGAGGTCGGGGAGCGGGTGCGGATACTCGCTGGAGGGCAGAGCCTGATTCTGGAGATGCGCTACCGGCGGTGCTGGCCCGATCTGGTGGTGGACATCAACCGGGTCTGTGGCCTCGATCACCTGCGGGGTGGACGAGGACGGGTTGCAGGTAGGGGCGCTGGTCCGGCACCGGGCCTTCGAGGTCGCGTGGGGTCCGCTGGGCAGAATGCTCTCGCTCGCCGTCGCCGCGCTGGAGTCCGACCCCGCGATCGTCGAGGATCCGGAGCGGCTGCGGGAACTCCTCACGTCCAACCTGTGCCGGTGCACCGGGTACGAACCCATCCGGCGCGCGATCGAGAGCGCGGCCAAGGCCCTGTAGTGGTTCGTCGGCGTTTCCCGGCTCCTGGGTCGCACGTTCGCGCAGGTCGTTTAATTCGGGTCCGCCACCCAACCTTCTTGCTCCTCGCCGGCGTTTGTACCAGTCGGGAGGAGAAACATTGGATCGCAATGACAGCTTCCGTGAATTCGTGGACGCTCACCAGCAGTCGTTGATGCGCACGGCGTACCTGCTCACCGGAGACGCGCATCTTGCCGAGGACCTGCTGCAGAGTGTCCTGATCAAGATCATCAGGCGCTGGTCGAAGGTGCTGAGCCTTGACAGGCCGGAGGCGTACGCGCGGAAAGCGCTGGTGAACCAGTACATCTCATGGCTGCGGCGCCGGACCGGGAACGAACTTCCGCGGGCCGACCCGCCCGAGGTGGCCTATTCGAGCGAGGACTCCACGGTCATCCGGATCGTCGTGCGCCAGGCGCTCCTGCGGCTGCCCCCG
The DNA here is from genome assembly GCF_040298085.1 of Streptosporangium sp. NPDC001681. Classification (NCBI taxonomy): domain Bacteria; kingdom Bacillati; phylum Actinomycetota; class Actinomycetes; order Streptosporangiales; family Streptosporangiaceae; genus Streptosporangium; species Streptosporangium sp. NPDC001681. The sequence continues at coordinate 17,843 of NZ_JBEOZN010000109.1, forward strand.
AAACAGCGTGCGGTGATCGTCCTGCGTTTCTACGAGGACCGCACCGAACGTGAGACCGCCGAGCTGATGGGCTGTTCGGTCGGCACGGTCAAGAGCCAGGCCCATCAGGCACTGAACCGCTTACGAGTCCTGGCGCCGGAACTGGCCCCCAAATTCTCCGAACTGGAAGATCAGGCCGATACTCAGGAGGCACACCGATGACCTGGCTGCGGCAGGTGCTCGACGACATCGCCGAAGACTCCCCAAGGGTGGATCTGGCCGAGCGGACGATCAGAATCCACGACCGCAGGCGCCGGACCGTCACCGCACTCGTCGCGGCCGTCACGGTCACCGTCATCGTGCTTGGCGCGACGGCCGGGGTGCGGCTGCTGCCCACGGAACGGCAGGACTCCTCCGGGACCGGCGGAGTCGCCGATCTGCCGGACCGGGGAGTGGGCCCGCTGAGCCACGCGTACAAGACCTTCTGCAACCCGTCCGAAGGCGTGGCCCCGCCGGACTGCAGGGACGGCGCCTGGCGGGTGGTCACCCGCGCGGGGAGGACCTACCACGTTCCCGACGCGCTGACCGGTTTCAGCAGCCCGCTGGCGATCAGCCAGGACGGGCGCAGGATCGCCTACTACGCCGTCAAGGAGAGCACCTTCAAGGTCCGTGAGCTGGACAGCGGCGACGAGCTGGCGGCTCCCGTCAAGATCCCCACAGCGTGGCTCGGCTCCGTCTCCCACCTCCTGATGTCCGACGACGGCCGCTTCCTGGCGTTCACCAAGCGTCCTCCCCTGAAGGACCCGGCCATGCTGATCGACATGCGCGAGCGGATGACCCGGCCGCTGCCGAACGGGGGGAACCCCATCGGCATCTCCAAGGACGGCGACACCGTGATGCTGGCGGAGTATTCGCCCAAGTCCCGCCTGCAGATGATGTCCCACCTGTGGACGACGTCCACGGCCGGAAACCAGGCCGCGGTCACCCTCCCGCGGGCCTACAAGTTCGGCGCGCTGGCTCCCGACGGCGAAACGGTCGTCGGACTGGAGAACCTTATGACCAGTAACTCCAAGCCGTGCCTGACGGGCGCCCTCGCACACCTGGACGCGAGGACCGGCAAGGTGCGCCGGAAGGTCACGGTGAGCGGCCTGCCCACCAAGACCCACAACGTCTCCCTGCGCGCCTGGCTGAACCCCAGGGAGATCACCGTCATCGCCATTCCCAACCCGGTGTGCATGGGCAAACGGCTTCCCGCGGCGGATGACGCCCCGGCCACGACGACCGATCCGCCCTATGTGACCGTCGCCGCCTACGCGCTGAACGTCGAAACCGGCAAGGCGCGGCGAATCGGCGGCTACACGGCGCAGGACTTCTTCGGCCTGGTCCTGCCGGGTCACGAGGGGACGCTCTGACGGCATCCGGGCCTTCGGTCAGAAGACCCGGAAGTGGTGGAACAGTTCGTAGGCGGTGTTGTGGGCGGCGAAGGAGCGGGCCTCGGAGCGTTTGACGGCGAGGTAGGCGGAGGCGCGCAGGGGGCCGAGGGCGTGCATGAGGAGTTCGTCGGCCTCCAGGGCGTCCAGGGCCTCGTCCAGGGAGGCCGGAAGGCGGGGGACCTGGCCGGCGGGGAGGGTGGCGGGGTCGACGCCGACGGGGGCACCGGGGTCGAGCCGGCGGCGGATGCCGTCCAGGCCGGCGTGGATGACGGCGCCGAGCGACAGGTAGGGGTTGGCCGAGGAGTCGGAGGGTTTCAGCTCCAGGTTGGTGGACGCCGCGGCGTCCCGGCCGGTGGGGGAGCAGATGCGCACCGCGGCCTCGCGGTTGTCCATTCCGTAGCAGGCGTACGCGCTCGACCATGCCCTCGGGGTGAGACGCCGGAAGCTGTTCACCGAGCCGCAGGTCAGCGCGGTGAGCGCGGGCAGGTGGGCGATCAGGCCGCCGATGAAGTGGTAGGCCGTGACCGACAGGCCGTACCGGTCGGAGGGGTCGGCGAAGATGTTGGTGCGCAGGTCGGGGTCCCAGAGGGACAGGTGCAGGTGGGTGCCGTTGCCCGCCTGGTCGGCAAGGGGTTTGGGGGCGAGGGAGGCCCACATCGACATGCGGGTGGCGACGCCCCTGACGGTCTCGCGGTAGATCAGGTGGTTGTCGGCGGCGTGCAGGGCGGAGGCGTGGCGGATCGACAGCTCCTGCTGGCCGTGGCCCAGTTCCGGGTGGTAGTGCTCGACCCGCAGGCCCTGGCTCTCCAGGGCGTGGACCAAAGTCGTCGCGTAGTCGTGGGCCTGGTTGAAGCCGGTCGTCGAGTAGCAGAGGCTGTCGTCGGCGGGGACCAGGCGGTCCAGGCCGCCCTCGGGGTCGGGTTCGCGGCGGCCGAGGGTGAACTCGGGTTCGAAGGCGGCGACGAGGACACGGCCCTCGTCGGCCAGGGCGGCCACGGCCTCGCGCAGGAAGGTGCGCGGGCAGGCGGGCCAGGGGGAGCCGTCGATCTGGCGCAGGTCCGACAGCATGGCGGCCGAGCCGGGGGCGTAGGGCAACTGGACGAAGGTGGCCGGGTCGGGGACGAGACGGACCTCGCCGACCGGGCCGAGCCCCTTGACGTCCTGGAGTTCGTCGAGCATGTTCATCGCCATCATCGCGACGGTGTGCCCGATGCCGGTACGGAGCCGTTCGGCCAGCAGGGAGTGGGAGGTGGCCTTACCCCTGATCACGCCGCCGTGGTCGGCGTACAGGAAGCGGATCAGTTTGATGCCGTCGGTGTTGACGCGTTCGGTGACACGTTCGATGACGCGTCGTGTCGCGGAGTCGAGCGTGTCGGCTCCGCCGGCGTCGTGATGATCTCCCACGCTTTCTGCGTAACACGTCTCCGGGGAGAGTGGAAGCACCTTGGTGTTTCCCCCGGATCGGTTCGGGGGGTTCCAACGGTCTTTGACCTGTTGTTATGTGGTGGAACCCCGCTACCACAGGGTGTTCGGCGTCGCGGGGGCAGCCGGAGGGAAAGAGGCCGGGGCCGGGGCTGAGGGGAGCGGGCGGGCGCAGCGGCAGGTGATGGTGATCGTCACCGCGCCGGTGGCGCAGGCGCCGGAGGGAGTGCACGCCTCGACCGGGACCGTCCAGATGCCGGGCACCCGGGAGGCGCCGCCGAGCAGGCCGTCGGCGTCGAGCGTGATCCCGGTGGGCAGCAGGGTGGGGTCGGCCACCCTGAAACCGAGCGGCGCGCCGGTCGGGTTGGCCAGGGTGATCCTGCCCTTCAGCGGCCGGTCGACGGGGGCGCCGAAGTGGCCGAGGAACGGGTGGGCGGAGGGCGGCGGGGGAACGGCGCCTTGCCCGACGGGCCGTTCGGTCCCGTCACCGGCCGCCGTCCCTACCGTTGCCGGGCCCTTGAAGCCGGACGCCGGGGCGGAGGCCGGTGACGGGGTGGGGGACGGTGCCTGGACGGATGCAGGGGTCGCGAAGGTGACCTGTGAGGTCGCCGGTAGGCCGAACGTGACGGCTCCGGCGATGAGCGACCCGACCAGGGAGAAACCCCGCGTGCCCCGCATGAACGATCCCCCCGTACGAGAAACGGACCTTCCCCTCAAGGTGCCGGAAAGATCATCAAGGGAGTACCGTGATGTTTCCCGTGGTCATCCATGATCGGGTCAGGGCGTTCGCCGCGCGGCTCTGGGCGGCGGGTGGGGTTTCGTCGGGGGGCTCACGGGCAGGGGGTGGCGGCCTACGGCGATCCTTGTGATGCGCTCTCGGGATCGGCGAAGCGGACGGTGCGGCGGTCTGGCGTCGGGGGAGTGTGGCGCTCCCCCGTGGATCGGTCAGGAGCGCGGATGACATGGTTCGGGGCGGGGGTTCCCGCCGGTCGGTCAGCTAAGTACTCGTGTCACGAACAGAGCCAACTGGTCTGCTCCCCTCACGATCCCGTCGAAGACTCCGTTGACCGCGCCCGCCGCCTCGGCGGGCTTGGTGAACAGATAGAAGACCACGAACGCTACCCCGAGGTAGGTGAGGACCTTCTTGACCTGCATGGGGGCCTCCTGGCAGTTCCAATCCCAGCCGTATATACCCGAATTTTATCGATCTTTGGCATCTGCGGCCCGGGTGGCTCCCGGATTTTGATGATCATACCCATCCCATAGGGGCAAACCATGGTCTGGTCGCGAGTTTGGCATAGGTCACACCAGCCATCGTGCGGTGGCCGAGGTGCTCCTGTCCAATCCTCACAGCCAGGTATACCGGTAGGGCTAGGGGCGGGCGGCGGGATCGCGAATACCGGTGTGCGGTAAAACCAAGGGGGCTTGGTGTCCGGTCGCCCCGGGCCCAGGGTGAGACCGGGGGGCGAACGCGCGACGCCTGGCGTGTGCGTGTCCCGGCTCGGTCACGATCTCGCACGGGCCGTGAGCGAGCCGGCCGGGCGCACAGCCCTCAGACGCCCAGGGGGGCGTCCATCAGCCTGGCCACCGCCTCGTCGTCGCCGCTCAGGTCGACCTTGGCGTGGGCCTGGCGGCCGAAGCAGAACAGCAGCAGTTCCCCGGCCCGGCCCGTCACCTCGACCTGCTGCGTGGCGTCCTTGGAACCGCCGATGGCGACGCCTCCGCCGATGCGGTGCAGGATCACCCGGACGGGGGAGCGGCGGAGGAACACCCGGATGCCGGCGCGGATCTGCTTCCAGAACCTCTCCTCAAGGTCGGCGGGCAGCTCGCGCGGCTCCCAGACCCGCTGTGCGCGCCGCACGTCCTCGTGGTGGATGAAGAACTCCACCGTGTTGACGGTCTGGTCGAGGCCGGGAAGGCGGTAGAGCCCGGACGGACCCGAACGCACGAGCTCGACGAGGCCCGGGTAGCCCTTTCTGGTCTTCAGCGACTCCTGCACCCTGCCGGTGTATCCGGCCAGCGGCTTGAGGAGGATGCCTCCGAGCGCGTCGGCGCGGCGCTCGCGCAGGACGAGGTGGGCGGCGAGGTCGAAGGTTGTCCAGCCCTCGCAGAGCGTAGGGGCATCCGGGCCGAGCTGGGCGAACAGGTCGCTGAGCGCGGCGCGTTCGGCACGGGCGTGATTCATTTGATGATCCTAACAAGGTCGTTGTGTGAGCAACCAGAGGTTTGGGTGCGATCTTGTCGGAGGTGGTTCGGGAATAACCGCATGATCCAGAGTGATAGGGACTTAGGTAGCAATGTTTCCCGTCGAAAGGACACCTCCCGCGTGGCGAGCAAGGTGACCACCGCAGTCATGCGACAGGGGCTCGGTGTCCTCGGGGTGGCGATCCGGGCTGAAAGGCCGATCTTCGCTGCCGCGGTGCTGTCCAGCGCCCTGTATGGCCTGATGACCGTCGCCGCGGCGTGGGCGCTCGGCTGGGCGACCGACCACGTCGTGCTGCCCGCCTTCGAGAACGGGCGGATCACGACCGGCGCGCTGGCCTTCGGCGCGCTCCTCATCCTCGGGGTCTCCCTGCTCAAGGCGCTGGGCGTGGCGGGACGGCGGTATTTCGCCGGGGTCATGCAGTACCGGATGCAGGCCCGCTCCCGCCGGGACGTCACCCGGCAGTATCTGAGGCTCCCGCTGGCCTGGCACCACAGGCACCCGACCGGGCAGCTGCTGTCGAACGCCGGCTCCGACGTCGAGGCCGCCTGGGCGCCGCTCGCGCCGCTGCCGATGGCGGTCGGCGTCGTGGTGATGCTGGTCACCGCGGCCGTCGCAATGGTGATCACCGACCCGATCCTCGCCCTCGTCGGTTTCCTGGTCTTTCCCGCGATCGCCGTGCTCAACCTGGTCTACCAGCGAAGGCTCAACCCGCTGGCCACCCGCGCCCAGCAGCTGCGCGCCGAGGTCAGCGAGATCGCCCACGAGAGCTTCGACGGCGCCCTGGTCGTCAAGACCCTCGGCCGCGAGGACGAGGAGACCGCCAGGTTCCTGGCCAAGGCCCACGAGCTGCGCGACGCCAACATCGCCGTCGGCCGGGTCCGCGGCCTGTTCGACCCGGTGCTTGAGGCGCTGCCCACCCTGGGCGTGCTCGCCGTGCTGCTGATCGGCGTGATGCGGCTGGAGAGCGGCGCGATCGGCTCCGGCGTGCTCGTCCAGGTCGCCTACCTGTTCACCCTGCTGGCCTTCCCGATCCGCGCGCTGGGCTGGGTGCTCGCCGAGCTGCCCCGGGCGGTCGTCGGCTACGGGCGGATCAGGGCGGTGCTCGAGGCGACCGGCTCCATGGAGCACGGCGCCGTCGAGCTGACCGGCGCCGACCCCGCCAGGCTGGAGGTCCGTGACCTCGGTTACGCCTACGGCGGCGGTGACGGTGACGATGACTTCCCCGTCCTGCACGACGTGAGCCTGGAGGTCGCCCCCGGCCGCACCGTCGCCCTGGTCGGCCCCACCGGGTCCGGCAAGTCCACGCTCGCCCAGACCCTCGTCCGCCTGGTCGATCCGGCGCGGGGCACCGTCCTGCTGGACGGCACGGACCTGCGCGAGGTCACCAGGGGCGGGGTCAGCGACGCGGTGGCGTTGGTGCCGCAGCAGACGTTCCTGTTCGACGACACCGTACGGGGCAACGTCACCCTCGGCCTGCCGGTCGGCGACGAGGAGGTCTGGGCGGCGCTGCGCCTGGCCCAGGCCGAGGGGTTCGTCAGCGCCCTTCCCTCGGGGCTGGACACCAAGGTCGGCGAGCGCGGCACCAGCCTCTCCGGTGGCCAGCGCCAGCGGATCGCGCTGGCCCGCGCGCTGGTGCGCCGCCCCCGGCTGCTCGTCCTGGACGACGCCACCTCCAGCGTCGACCCGCAGGTCGAGGCCAGGATCCTGTACGGGCTCAGGGACGCGGCCCAGGCCTCCACGGTGGTCGTCATCGCCTACCGGATGGCCACCATCGCCCTGGCCGACGAGATCGTCTACCTGGAGCACGGCCGGGTCGTCGACCGAGGCGGCCACGCGGAGCTGCTCGCCCGCTGCGCGGGCTACCGCAATCTGGTCACCGCCTACGAACGTCAGGAAGCCGAGCGCGAGGCGCTCGACGCCGAGCAAGAGGAAGAGGAAGAGGTCAGCGCTTGAGCTCGCTTCAGGGGGTCGAGCGTTCCGGGGTGGCCACCGTCAGGCACGGGCTGTCACTCACGCCGGAGTTCCGCAAGGGGCTGGTCGGAACGCTCGTGCTGGCCGTGGTCGCCACGGTCGGCAAGATCATCGTACCGATCGCGGTCCAGCAGACCATCGACACCGGGCTCGGCGGAGCGACCCCCGACCTGGCCTACGTGCGCACCGCGGTGCTGCTGTGCGCCGCCGCCGTGGCGCTCACCGCGCTGTGCGGGTACCTGATGAACGTCCGCCTCTACCGGGCCACCGAGTCCTCCCTGGCCGCGCTCAGGGTGCGCGGCTTCCGGCACGTGCACGACCTGTCGGTGCTCACCCAGAACTCCGAGCGGCGCGGCGCCCTCGTCTCCCGGGTCACCGGCGATGTCGACCAGATCAGCACGTTCATGCAGTGGGGCGGGCTGATGATCATCATCACCCCGGGGCAGCTCCTGGTCGCCACCGTGCTGATGTTCGTCTACTCCTGGCAGCTCACCCTGGTGGTGTGGGCCTGCTTCCTGCCGCTCATGGTCGTGCTGCCGCGCTTCCAGCGGTGGCTCTCCGGCGCCTACACCCGGGTCCGCGAGCGCACCGGCGACATGCTCTCGGCGGTCAGCGAGTCGGTGGTGGGCGCCGCGGTGATCAGGGCCCACGGCTCCGAGGCCCGTACGGCGGAAAGGCTCGACGTCGCGATCGACGCCAACAAGGCGGCGCAGGCCCGCACCCAGCGGATCGTCGCGACGGTGTTCCCGCTGACCGAGATCGTCGCCTCGGTGGCCCTGGCCGCCGTGGTGCTGGTCGGGGTGCGGCTCGGCCTGGCCGGCGAGATCACCGTGGGGAGCCTGGTCGCCTTCCTGTTCCTCATCACGCTCTTCGTCTCGCCGATGCAGATCGCCACCGAGGTGCTCAACGAGGCGCAGAACGCCGTCGCCGGATGGCGGCGCATCCTCGGTGTGCTCGACACCCCGCCCGACGTCGCCGACCCCGGCCCGGAGGGCGTCGAGCTGCCGCGCGGTCCCATCTCGGTCTCCTTCGAGAACGTCGGGTTCGCCTATTCCGGCGGGGTGCCGGTGCTGCACGAGGTCTCGGCGGACATCCCGCCCCGCTCGCGGATCGCCGTGGTGGGGGAGACCGGCTCCGGCAAGACCACCTTCGCCAAGCTGCTCACCCGCCTGATGGACCCCGTCTCGGGACGGATCACGGTGGACGGCCACGACCTGCGGACCGTCAGGTTCTCCTCGCTGCGCCGGCGCATCGTCATGGTCCCGCAGGACGGGTTCCTGTTCGACGGCACCCTGGCCGAGAACATCGGCTTCGGCCGCCCCTCGGCGACCGAGGAGGAGATCCGGCTGGCCATGACCGAGCTGGGGCTCGCCGACTGGCTGGAGGGGCTGCCCGCCGACCTGTCGACCAGGGTGGGCCAGCGCGGCGAGTCGCTGTCGGCCGGCGAGCGCCAGCTCGTCGCGCTCGCCCGCGCCTACCTGGCGGATCCCGACCTGCTGCTGCTGGACGAGGCCACCTCCGCGGTGGACCCGGCGACGGAGGTACGGCTGGCCCGAGCCCTGGAGGGTGTCACCCGGGGCCGCACCGCCGTCTCCATCGCCCACCGGCTCTCCACCGCCGAGGCGGCTGACGAGGTGTTCGTCTTCGACCGGGGCCGGATCGTGCAGCGCGGCCCGCACGCCGAGCTGGTACGGCAGCCGGGCGTCTACGCCGACCTGTACGCCTCCTGGGTCTCGTCGGCCCGTTCCTAGGCAGTCGGGGCGGTCGGTGTCCGGCAGAGGTCCTCTCCGGCGCTCCCCGGCGGGCGGTGGCACGGTCAGTCGGTCCGCGTTTCCCGGATGGTCTTCTCGAAGGGGTGGGGGCCGATCGTCTCGGGATCGGCGTCCTGGTCGTAGAGCGGGGTGTATCCGGTCGCGAGATACAGCCCGGCGGCCTCGGGCTGGCGGGGACCGGTGGTCAGGTAGATCCTGCGGTAGCCCTGCCGCGCGGCCTCCCGCTCCAGCTCCCGGACGACGGCGACGCCCAGGCCGCGCCGCCGGTGGTCCGGATGGGTCCAGATCCGCTTGAGCTCGGCGGTCTCCTCGTCGCGGCGGAAGAACGCGCCACCGGCGACGGTCTGTCCGTCCTCGGCGAGGATGAGGAACGCACCCCCCTGCTCAGGGGCGAACCGCTCGTCGGGATAGCGGTTGATCTCCTCGTTGGGGCCGTACCGGCTGTTGTACTCGGCGTGCAGGTCCTCAAGGAGCGGTCTGACCCGCGGGTCGCGGACGGCCACGTGGTGCACCTCGACGGTTGTGCCGGTCCGTCGTGGCAGGGGTGTCGTCCGGAGGATGTTCTCGGCGCCGGGGGCGGGCCTGGTGGAGTCGACCGTCACTTGGGCTGCCTCGGCAGGCCGGGCGGGTTGATCAGCGACTTGGGCAGCGCCTCGTTCTCCAGGCCCCAGCGCTTGAGCACCTCAAGGTACCTGCCGTTCTCGATCAGCGTGTTGATCGCCTCGTTGACCGGCTGGACCAGGCCGTTGCCCTTCAGGGTCATGACCGCGATCAGGCCCTCGACCGACCCGCCGCCCGAGAGCGTCCCGACGATCCTGCTGTCGCCGCCGACGGCGACCTGGTAGGCGATGGGCGGATTCGGGCCCAGGTAGGCCTGGATGCGGCCGGATTTCAGGGCGAGCAGCACGTCGCCGTACTTCTGGTAGTACTGGATCTGCGCGGCCTTGAGCCCGGCCTTCTGGTTCTGCGCGTCCCACTCCAGCAGGATCTTCTCCTGGTTGGTGCCCGATCCGACCGACACGTTCAGCCCGGCGATGTCGGCGGGCTTCTCGATCTTGGTGATCGGGCTGGAGGCGCCCACCTGCCAGGCGAGCTGGTCCACCCGGTAGGTGGCGAAGTCGTAGATGTCCTTGCGCTCCTCGGTCACCGTGACATTGTTGAGCACCGCGTGGTACTTGCCGGACTTGACGGCCAGGAACAGGTTCTCCCAGGAGGTGTTCTCCTCCCGCACCTTCAGGCCCAGCACGTCGGCGATCAGATGGGCGAAATCGGTCTCCACCCCGATCAGGGTGGTGTCGTCGTCGGCCAGGGACACCAGGGGCGGCGCGCCCTCGCCGTTGAAGCCCACGATGAGCTCGCCCTTGGACCGGATCGCCTCGGGGACCTTGGCGGCGATCGCGTCCACCTTGTCGGCGCGGATCCGGTTCTGCTCCGGCGAGGTGTTGATCCTGACTCCGCCGGCCGTGGACGGGGCGGCGGATGGGACCGCGGCACTGTCGGCGGTGCCGGCGGAGGGCTCGGCGGTGCCGCAGGCGGCGGCGAGGAGGAGAGGCAGGGCGACGGCGGCGGGGGCGAGCCTCGATATGAACGACATGTCGATCCTTGTTCAGGTTGGGCGGGGTCAGAGGACCTTGCTGAGAAAAAGACGGGTTCGCTCGTGCCTGGGGGCGTCCAGCACCTCGGCGGGAGGGCCCTGCTCGACGATCCGGCCCTCGTCCATGAAGACCACCGTGTCGGCGACCTCGCGGGCGAAGCCGACCTCGTGGGTGACGACGATCATGGTGGTGCCGCTCCCGGCGAGGTCCTTCACCGTGTCGAGCACCTCACCGACGAGTTCGGGATCCAGCGCGGACGTCGGCTCGTCGAAGAGGATGACCTTGGGCTCCAGGGCCAGGGCGCGGGCGATGGCCACCCGCTGCTGCTGGCCGCCGGAGAGCCGGCCGGGGTAGGAGTGGGCCTTGTCGGCGAGCCCGACGCGCTCAAGCAGCCGGGTCGCCAGCGCGTCCACCTCCGCCTTCGGCCTGCGCTGGGCCGACAGGGGCGCCTCGGTGACGTTCTGGTGCACGGTCAGGTGCGGGAAGAGGTTGAAGTTCTGGAAGACGAAACCGATCTTGGTTCGCTGCCGGAGGATCTCGCGCTCGGGCAGTTCGTACAGCCGGTCGCCGGCCCTGCGGTAGCCGACCAGCTCGCCGTCGACGCTGATCGACCCGCTGTCCACCTTCTCCAGGTGGTTGACGGTGCGCAGTAGCGTCGACTTGCCCGACCCCGACGGACCCAGGATCACCGTGACCTCGCCGGGGTCGACCCGCAGGTCCACCCCGCGCAGCACTTCAAGCGACCCGAAACTCTTGTGCACGCCCCGCAGTTCGACCATCGCGGCGCTCATGCGCGGCCCCTGCCGTAGTACCGCTCGATGTAGTGCTGCGCGACGGACATCACCGAGGTCATGACGAGGTACCAGATGGTCGCGACCAGCAGCAGGGCGATGACCCGGCCGTTGCGGTTGTAGATGACCTGTACCTGGTAGAAGAGCTCGGGCAGGGCCATGATGTAGACGACCGAGGTGCCCTTGACCAGGCCGATGATCTCGTTACCCGCGGTCGGCACGATCGACCGCATGGCCTGCGGCAGGACGATCCGGAACAGCTGCCTGGTCCTGGGGATGCCCAGTGCGGCGGCGGCCTCCCGCTGGCCGTGGTCCACCGAGAGCAGCCCCGCCCGGACGATCTCCGCGGCGTAGGCGGCCTGGTGCAGGGCGAGGCCGAGCGCGGCGGCGGTGACCGGGCCGATCAGGTCCATCGTGCCGATGTCGAAGAACGCCGGGCCGAACGGCACGCCGAAGGAGATTCTCGGATACAGCAGGGCCAGGTTGTACCAGAACAGCAGCTGCAGGATCAGCGGGACCGACCGGAACAGGGCGATGTAGCCCCAGGCGACCGAGTTGAGCAGCGGGTTCCTCGACAACCGCATGAGCGCCAGGACGGTGCCGAGCAGGAAGCCGAAGACGATCCCCAGCGCGGTCAGCTCCAGCGTGAAGACGACGGCCCGCAGCACGGAGGGGGCGAACAGGTATTCCCCGACCACCTCCCACTCCCAGGCCGGGTTGGTGATCAGCGCGCTGGCCACCATGGCTAGCAGCACCGCGATGCCCGCGGCCGCCACCCACCGCCAGGGGTGACGGGTGGTGACCACTTTCAGCGGAGGCTCGCCGGCCTCGGGGTCTCCCGTGCCGCCCGCCGGGAGTGTGGCGGTCCGGGCGGGCGTGGCGGTGAGCAGCACCCGGTTTCCCCCGTAGCCGCGATGGGTGCGCACCCGGGCGCCCGTCACCGGGGCCGGGGGTGGTGCTTTCGCGGATACTCCGTGCGTGTCACCGCCGTCGGTGCCTGAGAATTCGACGGGCATGGTTGAGGCCTTTCTGGCTGGTTCGTCCAGGAGGAGGGGGACGGGCGCGAGGGAGCGTCGCCGGCGAATCGTCAGAAGGTCAGCGGTGACACGAGGGGAGGCGGAGGGGGCGCGGGTCGATGTGCCCGCGGACCGCCGGCCGGAGCTTTGGGCGCATGACATCACTTCAACACACGCTCATAATCCCGTCAAGTCCTACTTGTTTAGTAGGTTTTACATAACGCCGAACGAGATCGGTGCAAACCGGGCAGCCCGCCGATGATTAGCCTGCTCAAAGCGAGGTAGGGGGCAGGACGAGGGCGGATCCCATGTCCGCCCGAGGGGAAGGGAACGATGGCAGAGGCGGAGCCCGCAAAGGAGCGGTTCCCCGTTCTGGACCTCCGTTCGGCGCTGGCCCGCGGGAACCTGCTCGATGACCTGTCCAACCTGCGGGTCGACGACGATGACGACGACGACCCCGTTCTGATCCGCCTGGACGGCACCCCCGTCGACACCTGGCGGGAGAAGTATCCCTACGGGGAACGGATGAACCGGGCCGAGTACGACCGGCTCAAGCGGCTGCTCCAGATCGAGCTGCTCAAGCTCCAGTACTGGATCAAGGACACCGGGGGACGCCTGGTCATCCTCTTCGAGGGGCGCGACGCGGCGGGCAAGGGCGGCACGATCAAGCGGTTCATGGAGCACCTCAACCCCCGTGGGGCGAACGTGGTGGCGCTGGAGAAGCCGAGCGAGCGCGAGAGCACCCAGTGGTACTTCCAGCGCTACGTCTACCACCTGCCGTCCGCCGGAGAGATGGTCTTCTTCGACCGTTCCTGGTACAACCGCGCCGGGGTCGAGCGGGTGATGGGCTTCTGCACTCCCGGGGAGTACCTGGAGTTCCTGGAACAGACGCCCGAGTTCGAGCGGATGCTCGTCCGCGACGGCATCCACCTGGTGAAGTTCTGGTTCTCGGTCTCGCGTTCCGAGCAGCGCACCCGGTTCGTGATCCGCCAGGTCGATCCGGTACGGCAGTGGAAGCTGTCGCCGATGGACCTGCAGTCGCTCGACAAATGGGAGGAGTACACCGCCGCCAAGGAGGACATGTTCGTCCACACCGACACCGAGGAGGCCCCGTGGACGGTGATCAAGAGCAATGACAAGAAGCGGGCCAGGGTCGAGGCCATGCGCCACGTCCTGAGCCTTTTCGAGTACGAGAACAAGGACCACGAGGTCGTCGGCACCCCCGACCCCAGGATCGTCGTCCACGCCGCCGACGTGCTCGACGACGACCGCGCCCGCTGAGCCGTCCCCGCTCAGCGGACTCCCGCGTCACCGCCCGACAGGCGCTGGGCAAGATAGATCGGGACGACCGAGGCGACGATGAGAGCCGCGGCGACCACGTTGACCACGGGCGCCTGGTTGGGGCGGAACAGGTTCTCGAAGATCCACAGAGGCAGGGTCCTGACCCCGGCCCCGGCGGTGAACGTGGTCACGATGATCTCGTCGAAGGACAGGGCGAAGGCTAGCAGCCCGCCCGCGAGCAGTGCCGAGCGCATCATCGGGAAGGTGACCAGCCGGAACGTGGTGAAGGTGTCGGCGCCCAGATCGGCCGAGGCCTCCTCCAGGGAGGTGCCCGTACGCCGCAGCCTGGCCAGCACGTTGTTGTAGACGGTCACCACACAGAAGGTGGCGTGTCCGACGATCACCGTGAACAGCCCCAGACTCACCCCGAACGGGCTCAGCACCGCACGAAAGGCGTTGTTGAGCGCGATGCCGGTGACGATGCCGGGCAGCGCGATCGGCAGCAGGACCAGCAGCGAGACCGCGTTCTTGCCGAAGAAGTCGTAGCGCTGGATCGCGAAGGCCACCATCGTGCCGAGCACCAGGGCGATCACCGTGGCGCCCGCTCCCGCCTGGACCGAGGTCCACAGCGCGTCGCGCACGCCGGTGGAGTTCCACGCCGCCTCCCACCACCGCACGGTGAACCCGCTGGGCGGCCAGGCGAACGTCCGGTCGGTGTTGAAGGAGTTGAGCACCACGATCAGCAGCGGAACGTAGACGACGCCGAGCCCGGCGGCCAGCATGGCCCACAGCGCCGTGCGCGCCGTACGGGACAGGTTCACAGGTTCTCCAGGGCACCGGTGCGGCGGACCGCGGCGAGGTAGACCAGCATGATCATCACGGGGACGGTGGCGACCGCGGCGGCGAAGGGGAGGTTGTTGGCCGCGCCGATGTTGTCGTAGACGACGTTGCCGATCAGCTGCGAGGTGCCGCCCACGATCTTCACGGTGATGTAGTCGCCGAGCGACAGCGAGAACGTGAAGACCGAGCCCGCGAGCACGGCGGGGAGGGCGAGCGGCCACACCACGGTGCGAAACGTCCGCCAGCCACGCGCCCCGAGGTCTCCGGCGGCGTCCAGCAGCGAGTCCGGCAGTCGCTCCAGCCCCGCGTAGATCGGCAGGATCATGTACGGCAACCACAGGTAGGACAGGGTGAGGACGGTGGCGGTCAGCCCGTACCCCCAGCCGAGAAGGCCCTCGGAGCCGAGCATCACCCGCCAGGCGTACGCCTTGACCAGGTAGGAGGCCCAGAGCGGGGTGAGCACGGCGATCACCAGCCAGCGCTGGGCGCGCGGCGAGGCCAGCTTGGCCATCGCGAACGCCATCGGGAAGGCGATCAGCAGGTCGATCAGCGTCACCGCGACCGCCACGCCCACCGAGCGCAGCGCGATCGTACGGTAGACGTCGGCGGTGAGCAGATCCTGGAAGTTCCCCCAGGTCGGCACCCTGACCAGGTCGCCGGTGAAGGTGTCGGTGCTCCAGAAGGCCGTCACGAACAGGGCGGCCAGCGCGCCGAGATAGGCGAGGCCGAGCCAGAGCGCGGGGGCCGACAGCAGCAGCGAGAGCCGCACGCCCGCGTGCCGGTGCAGGAAGGCCGCGAGCCTGCGTCGAGGGGTGCGGGGCGGTGTGGGTCTCGCCGGTGCCGCGATGTTCAACGTCGGCTCCTTCCCGGTCGACGTCGGTTCTCTCCCCGGGCGAGGCGGGCTTCCGGCCCTTCTCGCGGGGCGGGCGCGGGGGGGGCCCCGGGGGGCCCCCCCCCGGGGGGTGGGGGGGGGGGGCGGGCCAGTGTTGGGTGGCGGGGCCGGGGCACGCGCGGTTGTGAGTTGGCGG